>CAZOIX010000164.1:7058-7528 GCA_964579685.1 uncultured Mycobacterium sp. | reverse complement strand
GGCTGGGTATCGCGCAAGCGGCCGGGCTCGGCGTCGGCCGCCGCAGCGGCCGCGGCATCGGACCCGGCCAAGGCGTCGTCGAGTCCTTCGGGCGAACAAGCCGCCTCGGAGGACGCCGAAAAGCCGTGAGCCGGTTGCCGGGTGTTGGTCATCTGGCAACCCGTACGATTGAGCCGACATCGATCCCGAGCAATGAGGGCACCGTGGGCACCGAGTGGACCGACAACCGCAAAAATCTGATGCTGTTCTCGGGTCGCGCGCACCCCGAACTCGCTGAACAGGTCGCCAAAGAGCTCGACGTCCACGTCACCGCGCAGACGGCCCGCGACTTCGCCAACGGCGAGATCTTCGTCCGCTTCGACGAGTCGGTACGCGGCTGCGATGCGTTCGTGCTGCAGTCCCATCCCGCTCCGCTGAACCAGTGGTTGATGGAACAGCTGCTCATGATCGACGCGCTCAAACGCGGCAGC
>CAZOIX010000164.1:0-7048 GCA_964579685.1 uncultured Mycobacterium sp. | reverse complement strand
CGTTCTACCCGTATGCCCGCCAGGACAAGAAGCACCGTGGCCGCGAGCCGATTTCGGCACGGCTGGTCGCCGACCTGCTCAAGACCGCCGGCGCGAACAGGATCCTGACGGTCGATCTGCACACCGATCAGATCCAGGGCTTCTTCGACGGTCCGGTCGATCACATGCGCGCGCAGAAGCTGCTCACGGGCTACATCGCCGAGAATTACGCCGACCACGACATGGTCGTGGTCTCCCCCGACTCGGGCCGCGTGCGCGTCGCCGAGAAGTGGGCCGATTCGCTCGGTGGCGTACCGCTGGCGTTCATCCACAAGACCCGCGACCCGCTGGTGCCCAACCAGGTGAAATCCAACCGTGTCGTCGGTGACGTGACCGGCAAGACCTGCATCCTCACCGACGACATGATCGATACCGGCGGCACCATCGCCGGCGCCGTCAATCTGCTGCGCGCCGACGGTGCGAGCGACGTCATCATCGCCGCTACCCACGGCGTGCTGTCGGATCCCGCGGCGCAGCGGCTCGCCGATTGCGGTGCCCGCGAAGTCATCGTCACCAATACGCTGCCCATCGGCGACGAGAAGCGTTTCCCCCAGTTGACCGTGCTGTCGATCGCGCCGCTGCTGGCCAACACCATTCGCGCGGTGTTCGACAACGGGTCTGTCACCAGTCTGTTCGACGGGTCTGCGTAGTGCCCGACGCGACCATCTATCACAACCCGAAGTGCAGCACGTCCCGCAAGACGCTGGAACTGTTGCGGGACAACGGTATCGAGCCGACCATAGTCCAGTACCTCAAGACGCCACCGACGCGCGCCGAACTGGTCAAGATGATCAAAGACGCGGGCATCGACGTGCGTACGGCGGTGCGTAAACGCGAATCCCTTTACGGCGAACTGGGGTTGGCCGACGCCGACGACGACGCTCTGCTCGACGCGATGGCCGAACATCCGATTCTCATCGAACGGCCGTTCGTCGTCACCGCGAAGGGCGCCCGGCTGGCCCGGCCGATCGATGCGGTACGAGAGATTCTGTGAGGGTTCGCCACCGTGTGGTGGCCGCCGCGCTGGCGGTCCTCGCCATATCGGGATGCGCACCGAAATCGCCTGATTACCAGTCGCTCTTGTCGACATCGCCGACGACCACCACCACCGAGGAGGAGTCCGACGCGCAGGTGCCCATCGCGGTGTACCTGGAGCAGCAGGGTGTCGTGGGCGAACCGATACCGGCGGACAAGCTCACCGACCTGACGGTGACGTACCCGACGCCGCCGGGCTGGAAGCCCTTCGTCAACTCGAATCTGTCGCCGGGCACGCGGGTGATCGCCGAAGGCACGACCTATCCGATCGCGATGGTGATCGTGTTCAAGCTCAACGGCGACTTCGATGTCGGCGAGGCCATCAAACACGGCTACGTCGACGCCGAGATGTCGGAGAACTTCACGCGACTCAACGCCTCGATGGACGACTTCAAGGGTTTCCCCTCGGCGATGATCGAGGGCAGCTACGACCTCAACGGCGCGCGCATGCACACCTACAACCGCATCGTCATCGCGACCGGGGCGCCTCCGACGAACCAGCGTTACCTCGTGCAGTTCACGGTGACCGGCTTCGCGGACAAGGCCGCTGAGGAAGCGCCCGACATCGAGGCGATCATCAGGGGCTTCAACATCACGGTCCCGAAATAGCCTTCCCGCCACAGAACTCCGCGAAATTGCATTCCAGCAGGCCTCCACTCGAGCTTCTTCTGCTGGAATGCAATTTCGGCGGATCACGGGCGCCAACCGCGGGAGAGCATCGCATTCCAGGCGCGCCGGACGACGTCGTCGCGACGGTCTTCCTTGATGACGCGAAGGACGATCCACCCGAGGCTCTCGATGATCGGTATGACGCGCTGGTCCTTCACGTACTGCGCGCGAGACGTCTGGTGCTGCTCGCCGTCGTACTCGGCGATGACCATGAAGTTCTCCCAGCCCATATCGACGGTGCGAAGCAATGTCCCGTTTCGATCGAACACCGGTATCTGTGTGGCCGGAATCGGAAGGCCCGCGTCGATATAGAGCAGCCGAAGCCATGTTTCTCGCGGTGAGGCGGCGCCAGCGTCGACAAGCGGGAGTGCGTCCTTGAGGAGTTTGACACCGCGCGCGCCGCGATACCGCTTGGCCAGAACGAGCACATCCTCCGCAGAGAAAGGCCTCGCGCGCATGAGTGCGTCCATGCGCGCGATGGCTCGACCGCGTTCGTGGTATCGCCCCAAATCGAAGGCGGTTCGGGCCGGCGTAGCGACGGGTAGCCCACCGACGCAGGTGATTTCGTCGTGGAGGATCCGTTCGTTACGCGCGACGATGCCTTTCGGCGGTCGGGGGGATTTGTGAACGAGTTCGATCGGAACGGCCCCGACCCATTCCGCGCCATGTAACGCAGATGCAGCGGCTCCCGTGACGATGCCACTGCGCTTCGACCACAGCCACGCACCGGTGGTTCTGTCGCTCAGCGTCAAGTGGTGACCTCGTGGCGCGTGCACGTTCGGGAAGAACGGCCGGTACCACCTCGCGAGTTCATGTCGTGTCAGTACACCGGCCGCAACGGCCTCAGATCCGATGAAGACCTCCCCCATGACCAGATACTGATGCGCTCCACTGACATCGTCCGCGAAATTGCATTCCAGCAGGCCTCTACTCGAGCTTCTTCTGCTGGAATGCAATTTCGGCGAAGGAGGTCCGTAGGGTGGTCGGCATGACTGCATGGACCGCCGCCGACCTGCCGTCCTTCGCGGGACGGACCGTCATCGTGACCGGAGCCAACAGCGGACTGGGCCTGATCACAGCGCGCGAGTTGGCACGCGCCGGGGCCAGGACGATTCTCGCGGTGCGCAACATCGCCAAGGGCGACGACGCCGCTGAGTCCATCGCGGGCGAGGTCGAGGTCCGGTCGCTCGACCTGCAGGATCTGGCGTCGGTACGCGCCTTCGCGGACGGGGTGGACACTGTCGACGTGCTGGTGAACAACGCCGGAATCATGGCCGTCCCGTACGCGTTGACGGTCGACGGGTTCGAGAGCCAGATCGGCACCAACCATCTCGGCCACTTCGCGTTGACGAACCTGTTGCTGCCGAAGCTCACCGACCGCGTCGTGACCGTGTCCTCGGGCATGCATCTGATGGGTCGGATCAACCTCGAGGACCTGAACTGGAAGTCGCGGCGCTACTCGCCGTGGCGGGCCTACGGGCAGTCCAAGCTGGCCAACCTCCTGTTCACCAGCGAGTTGCAGCGACGACTCGACGCAGCAGGGTCACCGCTGCGGGCGCATTCCGCCCACCCGGGCTACTCGGCGACCAACCTGCAGGGCCGCACCGGTCGCAGGGTCGGCGACGCATTGATGACGTTCGGGAACAAGCTCGCCACCGACGCCACCTTCGGTGCCCGCCAGACGCTGTACGCGGCGTCGCAGGATCTGCCCGGCGATTCGTTCATCGGGCCGCGGTTCGCGATGTGGGGCCCGACCGGCCCCACCCCATTCCGCAGCCCGTTGGCCCGTGACGCCAGGACGGCAACCGGCCTGTGGGAGCTCTCCGAGCAGCTCACAGCCACCAAATTCGGACTCTGATTTGGGCCGCCGCAGCAGCTCCGGCTACTCTGGCTGGTAATCACGGCGAGGGTGGCCCGGCTACCGTTATCGACGCGAACCTCTTGAGGGGTGTCGCCCTGGCCGTGTTCAGTACACGACAGGAGCAGAACCCGATGGCCAAGAACGCACCGAACAGCCTCGTCGCTGAGGTCCGCAAGGAAACCGGCAAGGGCGCCTCTCGGCGCGCCCGACGCAATGGCAAGGTGGTCGCGGTCCTCTACGGCCACGGCGCCGACCCCCAGCATCTCGAACTCAACGCCCACGATTTCGCTGCGGTGCTCCGTAATTCCGGCACCAACGCGGTACTCACCCTCGACATCGAGGGCAAGGAGCAGCTGGCGCTGACCAGGGCGCTGGAAATCCATCCGATCCGTCGCAGCATCACCCATGCCGACCTGCTGGTGGTCCGCCGCGGCGAAAAGGTCACCGTCGAGGTCAACGTCATCATCGAGGGTGAGGCGAACCCCGGCACGCTGGTGACCCAGGATACGAACACCATCACCATCGAAGCCGACGTGCAGTCCATCCCGGAAAACCTCACCGTTTCCATCGAAGGCGCCGACATCGGCACCCGGTTCACCGCAGGCGCGTTCGTCCTGCCCGACGGGGTGACGCTGATCTCGGACCCCGAGACACTCGTCGTCAACGTCGTCGCCGCCCCGACCGAGGAAGAACTCGAGGCCGAGGGCGCGGGCGAAGAGGGCGAAGCCGAGGGCGAAGCGCCCGAGGGCGAAGCAGCCGAGGGCGAGGGCGAAGCCGGCGAAGAGGCGCCCGCCGCGGAATCCGAGTAGCGCGACATGGCCGAGCCCCAACTCGTGGTCGGCCTCGGCAATCCCGGTCCGCAGTACGCCACGACGCGGCACAACCTCGGCTTCCTTGTCGCCGACATCCTGGCCGACCGCATCGGCTCGGGATTCAAGGTGCACAAGAAGTCGGGAGCTGAAATCGTCACCGGCGCGCTCGCCGGCAGTCCGGTGGTGCTCGCCAAACCGCGCTGCTATATGAACGAGTCCGGGCGCCAGGTCGCGCCGCTGGCCAAGTTCTTTTCAGTGGCGCCCGCCGACATCATCGTCATCCACGACGAGCTCGACATCGACTTCGGGCGCATCAGGCTCAAGTCCGGTGGCGGTGTGGCGGGGCACAACGGCCTGCGCTCGGTGGGATCAGCGTTGGGCACCAACGACTTTCAGCGAGTCCGTATCGGGATCGGCCGTCCGCCCGGCCGCATGGAGGGTGCGGCGTTCGTGCTCGGTACCTTCACCTCGGCGGAATGGAAAGAGGTACCGACGATCTGCGAGCAGGCCGCCGACGCCACCGAACTACTGGTGTCACAGGGGTTGGCGCCGGCGCAGAACACTGTGCACGCCTGGGGTTGACACCCTCATCCGTGCGTCTGACCCGCCAACGTACTGATCGGCGCCTCGGTGGTGAGGCGGGTCGCCACGAATTGTGCTGCCTGCGTGGTCAATCCGGCCTCGACATACTGGCTGTGCGCGGGCCTGTCATCTCCGTTGGAGCACACCGGATCGGCCCCGTTGCACAGGTCGATGGTCTTGTATCCGTACAGCGGGCTCAACGCCGTCAGCGGGCCACCGAGCAGCCGGATGGACGGGTTGCCGAATACGGCCACCGCGGCGACGTGATCGGCGACGGCTGCGGGCATCGGGTTGACGAATCCGAGGGTGGGCGCTCCGGCCACTGTGATGATGTCCATGACCGCCGCCCCCTGCGAGTAACCGCCGAGCACGATCTGGGTGTCGGGGCAGGCTGCGGCGGTGTTCTGAACGAACGCGCTGGCGTCATTGGCACCGTCCGCGGCACGCATGAAATCGAGCGACGCCGGGTAGTTGACCGCATCCACCGCCACCGACTTGCCGGGTACCAGCGGCCGCAGCGCCTCGACGAACGCGTCACCGACACGTCCCGCCCCTGCCGGCTCACCGGTGCCGCGCGCGAACACGACCTGAACGTCCGGACACGCGGCGGCTTGCGCTACCGCGGGTGCGACGAGCGTCACACCCGAAACCACCACTGCCGCAACGGTGAGAATCAGCCCACGCACCTTGTTCATGCATGGGCAAACGCTGCGGGCAGCTCAGTTCATTCCACGACCGGGCTACAGGCCGTTGATGCCGCTGTCGACCACCTTGATCTGCTTGTGCGGAAAGCGGCGTTCGGCATGTTCCTTGGCGGCCGAGTTCGGCAGCACGTAGAGCGTCTCCTTCTTCTCCTGCAGCGGTTTGAGGACCAGATCCATGAACCCCTTGCGGTCGTCGAGGTACGGCTCGATGACGTCCTCCCCGGCGGGGCAGACCGCGAGGCAATACGCGGCCTTATAGTTGGCCTTGAAGGACAGGCTCTGCCACATCGACGCGTTCTCGGAATCGCTGACCCGCGACCGGAAGTCTGCTGCGTCCTCGCTGTCGGCGATGGTCTGCACCCAGTCGGTGAAGCCACCCATGAACTCGCGGTAGTTGTGCGTCGAGCACGCGAAGAAGTCGAACTCGCCGTCCTTCTTGATCGCTCCGACGGGACACGCCGCCACGCAGAGCTTGCATTCCAGACACGGCGAATAGTCAAGGGGCTCACCGTAGCTGCTGACCGGTGCGGCCACCAGCACCGTGCCGAGCAGGATGAAATTGCCGAACCTGGGATGAATCACGTTGCGATGGATTCCCATCACGCCCAGACCGGCTGCCACGGCGACCGGCTTGTGCGCCACCACCCAGATGCGTCCGGGGAATCGATCCATCTCCATCGGAAACGACATCGACGGGTTGATGGCGCGATACCCCGCGTCTTGCAGCGCCCGGGTGATCCGGTGTGCCGCTTCGTTCATCACTTCGCCGCTGCGGTGGAACTCCTGGTTAGCGACGCTGCGCGCAGTGGAGCGCACATTGTCGCGGTTCATCTTCACGACCAGCGAGATGTAGCTCAGTGTGCCGGGTAGTGCGGCGTCGACGTGCTCGCGCTCGGAGGCCAGGTCCGGATTGTCGACACTGGCGAATGCGACGTCGTCGGCACCTGCGTCCAGACATACCTGCCGCAGCCAGTCGGCGTCGATGACACCGGGTCGCGGCACGGTGCGCGATCGCACCTTGCGCACCGTCGGATGATCGGCGAGTCGGCGCGGAATATTGTCGGCCATGCTAGGTATAGTACACAATACTCAGATAGGCGCCAGAGGAGACCGACGTGACCCGAGCAGGTCAGAGGAAGGAGTTCTCCGCGGTCAGCCCCCGCTCGGGGAATGCGCCGAGTGCGAACGTCTCGGCATTGCCCAACCCGACTCCGCCCTCGACCGGATCCTCCACGCGCACCAGCAGATCCCGCAGTTGGTGGAGTTCGCGCGCTTTCTCGGGGTTGTCGCAGTCGGCGACGTGGTTGCCCTCGACCTTGAGGTCGCCGACCCACTGGCCGTAGACC
>CAZOIX010000163.1:2292-7550 GCA_964579685.1 uncultured Mycobacterium sp. | reverse complement strand
ACAGCGGAAAGGTGCCCGCCCGCACGCTCATGCTTCCGCTCAACACCAATGCCAGAGCCAAGATGTCGCTGCTCCGGCTGGGCTTTGTGAAGATCTTCTGCCGCCCCGCGACGGGTGTGGTGATCGGCGGTGTCGTGGTCGCCCCGATCGCTTCGGAGCTGATCCTGCCCGTCGCGCTGGCGGTACAGAACAACCTGTCGGTCACCGACCTGGCACAGACCCTGTCGGTGTATCCGTCCCTCTCCGGGTCCATCGTGGAGGCGGCGCGAAGATTGATGGCGCACGACGATCTGGACTGAGTCCACGTAGCCTGGGAGCCGACGTCGGAGACCAGTGACGAGGAGCTATTTCCAGTGAGCGACCCGATCCCCGCGAACGGGCAGACCCTCCTGAGTCCGGAGCAGCGCGCAGAAGCGTGGGCGCGGCTCGGCAGCGAGCAGTTCGACGTGGTCGTGGTCGGCGGTGGCGTGGTCGGTGCGGGCGCCGCCCTGGATGCGGCGACGCGCGGGCTCAAGGTGGCCCTGGTCGAGGCGCGTGACTTCGCGTCCGGCACATCGAGTCGTTCGTCGAAGATGTTTCACGGAGGCCTGCGCTATCTCGAACAGCTGGAGTTCGGGTTGGTGCGCGAGGCATTGCACGAACGCGAACTCTCGCTCACGACGCTGGCGCCTCATCTCGTCAAACCACTTCCGGTCCTGTTCCCGCTGACCAACCGTTGGTGGGAACGACCGTACGTGGCGGCGGGAATCTTTCTCTATGACCAGCTCGGTGGGGCGAAATCCGTTCCGCCGCAGAAGCACATGACGAAATCGGGTGCACTGCGGCTGGCGCCCGGCCTGAAGCGGTCGTCGCTGATCGGTGGTATCCGCTATTACGACACCGTTGTCGATGACGCTCGCCACACCATGACGGTGGCACGCACCGCGGCGCATTACGGCGCGGTGGTGCGGACCTCCACCCAGGTGGTGTCGCTGCTGCGCGAGGGCGATCGAGTCGTCGGGGTCGAGGTGCGCGACTCCGAGGATGGTCGGGTCACCGAGGTGCGCGGCCACGTCGTCGTCAACGCCACCGGGGTCTGGACCGACGAGATCCAGGCATTGTCCAAGCAGCGCGGCCGGTTTCGGGTTCGGGCGTCCAAGGGTGTGCACATCGTCGTTCCACGGGACCGCATCGTGAGCGAGGTCGCGATCATCCTGCGCACCGAGAAATCCGTGCTGTTCGTCATACCCTGGGGTACGCACTGGATCATCGGCACCACCGACACGGACTGGAACCTCGACCTGGCCCACCCGGCGGCGACCAAAGCGGACATCGACTACATCCTCGAGACCGTCAACACCGTGCTGGCAACGCCGTTGACCCACGACGACATCGACGGTGTGTACGCCGGGCTGCGACCGCTGCTGGCTGGGGAGAGCGAGGAGACATCCAAGCTGTCGCGCGAACACGCGGTGGCCGTGCCCGCCCCCGGCCTGGTCGCGATTGCCGGTGGCAAATACACCACCTACCGGGTGATGGGCGCCGACGCGATCGACGCTGCAGCCGAGTTCGTGCCGGCCAGGGTGGCGAGGTCGATCACCGAGAAGGTGCCGTTGATGGGCGCCGACGGCTACTTCGCGTTGATCAACCAGACCCAAAGCGTCGGGGCGCATTACGATCTGCACCCCTATCGGGTGCGTCACCTGCTCGACCGGTACGGGTCGTTGATCGGTGAGGTGTTGCAGATGGCCGAGGGTCGACCGGAACTGCTCACGCCCATCACCGAGGCGCCGGTGTACCTGAAGGTGGAGGCGTGGTACGCCGCCGCCGCCGAGGGAGCCCTCCATCTCGAGGACATCCTCGCCCGCCGGATGCGGATCTCGATCGAATACCCGCACCGGGGTGTGGATTGCGCGCGTGAGGTCGCCGAAGTGGTTGCGCCTGTGCTGGGTTGGACCGACGGTGACATCGACCGCGAGGTGAAGACGTATCTGGCCCGCGTCGAGGCCGAGGTGCGTTCCCAGCAGGAGCCCGATGATGAATCCGCCGATGCGCTGCGGGCCGCCGCGCCGGAGGCGCGTGCCGAGATCCTCGAACCGGTGCCACTCAATTGAGGCGTGCCGCACCGCTACCGGTGCGCGACGGGCTGGGCCCCGCGCGGTTGCGGTTGCGCGGCGGCTCCGTTCTCGTCGAGCTGTCTCACCGATTCGGGGAAAATGCGGCGGCGAAGGTGCGCAACGGCGAAGTGGTGACCGCCGACGGACGCGTCGTCGGAGTCGGGACGGTGTTGCCGCCCGGCGCCGTCGTGTACCTGTATCGTGAACTGCGCGAAGAGGTTCCGGTGCCCTTCGACATGCCGATCATGCATCGCGACGATGACATTGTCGTGGTCGACAAACCGCACTTCCTTTCGACGATGCCCAGGGGCAGGCACGTCGCCCAGACGGCACTGGTGCGGCTGAGGCGGGAACTGGACATGCCCACGCTGGCGCCGGCACACCGGCTCGATCGGTTGACGGCCGGTGTGCTGTTGTTCACGGCCCGGCGTGAAGTCAGGGGCGCATATCAGACGCTGTTCGCCCGGGGTCTGGTCGGCAAGACCTACCTGGCGCGTGCGGCCGCCGATGCCGACGTCGAGCTGCCGATGGTGGTGCGCAGCCGGATCGTCAAGCAGCGCGGACAATTACAGGCCACCGAGGTGGCAGGCGAGCCGAACGCCGAGACCCTGGTCGAGTCCCTCGGGGACCGCGTATACCGGTTGACTCCGCGCACCGGACGTACGCATCAATTGCGGGTGCACATGGCCTCGCTGGGGCTCCCGATCGCCGGGGACCCGCTGTACCCGAATGTGGTCGATGTCGCGACCGACGACTTCACGCGGCCGCTGCGGTTGATCGCGCACCGTCTCGAATTCGACGATCCGATGACGGGTGAGCGGCGTGCGTTCGTCAGCGGACGATCGTTAACGTGACCCCGCGGCGATGACCGCTCGATTTCGCGCCGCGACCGTCGGGAGGTCGAGCTTCATGACAGCCCGGTCATAGGTCAGGTAGCCGTTGACCTCGTTTTCGACGTCGGTCGTCTGCGTGTAGACGGCGCCGGACAAGCCGATCTCGCCCGCGACTCGCTCGAGATCGAGGCTGATGTCGACGTAGCGTTGGGTCAGTCGTTCCCTGCTATCGGTCATCTCGTAGGCCATCGGCGGTCCCGGCCACCGGTTGGCCTCCTCGATCAGGCCGAGCCCCCCGTACTCGCCGTTGACGGTCACCCGGCCGTCGCGCACGACCGGTCGCCCGGGACCCACGTAGGTGTGGTCGTCGAAGATGTCGCCGGCCCTGCTATCGCCGCGGGATTTGCAGCAGTTCGCCCCGCTGTTCGGGACCACCATGCGAGTGGGGTCCTCGGCCTTCACCGCTTTGGCGATCCGGGTGGTGTCGTATTCACCCCAGCCCTCGTTGAAGGGCACCCAGCCGACGATCGACGTCACACTGCTGAGTTGGTGGACCATCTCGGAGAGTTCGTTTTCGAAGTGAGCCCGTGCATCGCGGCGCGGCGTCGGAGCCGGGCCCGTCGGGATGTCGAGTGAGACGTCCAGCGATGGCATGTCCTGCCACACCAGGAGCCCGAGCTTGTCGGTCCAGTAATACCACCGTGCCGGTTCGACCTTGGCGTGTTTGCGGACGAAGTTCATTCCGAGCGCTTTGATCTGCTCGAGATCGAACTTCAGTGCCGCATCGGTAGGTGCGGTGTAGATCCCGTCTGGCCAGTAGCCCTGGTCCAGGGGGCCATGCAGGAACGTGATGTTGCCGTTCAGCGCGATCCGCGACCTGCCCTGTGCGTCCTTGACGGTGCTGATGGTGCGCAGTCCGCCGTAGCTGGCGACCTCGTCGACCACCTCGCCGGACCGGCTCACCAGCCGCGCCGTGAGGTCATAGAGAAACGGATCGTCGGGCGTCCACAGATGCGGGGACGGCACCTTCAGGCGCAGCGCGGCGCCGGGCTTTCCCGAGGCGCGTGCCACGACGTCGCCACTCGGTGTGGAGACCACCACCTCGGCGCGCTGATCGGTCGTCCCCGAAACACGCGGTGTCACAGTAAAACTGGTCAGATTCCCGGTGACGTCGAGTTTGGTGATATGCGCGGCTGACACCGGCTCCATCCACACCGTCTGCCAGATGCCCGACGCTCCGGTGTAGAAGAGCCCGGCGGGGTCATAACGCTGCTTGCCGACGGCGTAGGGGCCCTTTTCGTTGTGGTCCTCGACACGCACGGTCAGTTCCTGCGGTCCCTTCGGTCGCAGTGCGCTGGTGATGTCCGCGCTGAACTCGGTGTAACCGCCCTCGTGGCGTGCGACCTGCTTGTTGTTCACCCAGACGGTGGCGATCTGGTCGACGGCGCCGAAGTGAAGCAGCACATGTTTGTCGTCCCAGTCGTCGGGAACTTCGAACACCTTGCGGTACCACATCTGATCGTCGTGGCGCTGAACTCCTGACAGCGCGGACTCGGTGGGGAAGGGCACCAGGATCTGCTCGCGGTACTCGCTTTCGGCGGGCGGAGCGGAGGCACCGCGCTTGGCGGGCCGGCCGGTATAACCCCATAGACCGTTGAGGTTCAACCATTTCGCTCGCGAGAACGCCGGACGTGGATATTCGGGCAGCGCGTTGTTGGGTCCCACCGACTGGGTCCACCTGGTCGACAACGGTGGCGTCTTCGGCTGCCACACGTCGGCCGCGTTGGCCGGCGCGTTGACGATCACGACGCTGCCCAGCAGTACCACTGCCACGACCATGGCGATGCGGGCGAGGGGAACTCGTATCGACACGGCTGATCGGGTACGGACCGAGGGTTGGCGTACGGCCTCACCCATTGCGTGTGCCGGAGTGCGCGGCCCGCGCGCAGGTCTGACGGGTGGCATGACAAGGCATGATCGTTCCCCACAAAGTCTGGACAGATGAGGCTGACCTGGCGGCGCCAACCTCAGAGGTCCCCCGGCACGCCGTTGCGTCGCCGCCAACATACCGGGTAGTCCTTGCCGACGGAAGTAGCGCCATGCGGATCAGTGGGCAGGCGCGTCAGCGTCGGCGGCTGTATCTAGTCTGACCGCGTGGACCGCGCAACATTCGATCGCCTATTCGACTTGACCGACCGCACCGTCATCGTCACGGGCGGGACCCGGGGCATCGGGTTGGCGCTCGCCGAGGGATTCGTCCTCGCCGGCGCGCGCACGGTGGTGGCCAGCCGCAAGCCCGACGCGTGCGAGGACGTCTCGCAGCACCTGC
>CAZOIX010000163.1:0-2282 GCA_964579685.1 uncultured Mycobacterium sp. | reverse complement strand
CGGCGGTGAGGCGATCGGCGTCCCGACCCACCTCGGGGACGTCGCTGCACTCGAGGCACTGGTGGACAAGACCGTTGACGAATTCGGCGGCGTCGACATCGTCGTGAACAACGCCGCGAACGCCTTGGCGCAGCCGCTGGGGGAGATGACCGTCGATGCCCTGATGAAGTCGTACGAGGTGAATCTGCGCGGGCCGGTGTTTCTCGTACAGGCGGCGCTGCCGCATCTGAAGGCCAGTCCGCACGCGTCGGTGGTGAACGTCATCTCGACCGGGGCCTTCAACTTCGCGCCGGGAACGGCCATCTATTCGTCGAACAAGGCGGCGTTGATGTCCTTCACCCGATCGATGGCCGCCGAGTACGCCTCCGCCGGGATCCGGGTGAACGCCATCGCGCCGGGGCCCGTCGACACCGACATGATGCGTAACAATCCACCGGACGCGGTCGCCCGCATGGCGGCCAGCAACCTGATGAAGCGTCTTGCCCAACCGGATGAGATGGTCGGCGCCGCCTTGCTGTTGGCGTCGGATGCGGGCAGCTACATCACGGGAACGGTGATCATCGCTGACGGTGGCGGAACGCCTCGGTAGCGTCCGCCATCACCCCGCCCGTCGACGCGAGAATCTGGCTGCGGTTCTCCAGATGCAGCGCCGCCTCCAGGCTTGACGCGTCCAGATTGGCCCACAGCACCTGCTTGGTCGACTCCAGGCCGAATTTCCCGTAACCACACAGTGTTTCGGCGATCGCAAGCGCATCGTCGACGACGCTCGCGTCGGTACTGACTCGTGACACCATGCCCAGTCGCAGCGCCTCGGCCGCCTCGACCACTCGCGCGGTCAGGATCAGGTCGAAGGCGGGCCCGGCTCCGACTATCCGCGGCAGCGTATAGCTCACGCCGATGTCGCAGCCACCGAGGCCGAGCTTGATGAACTGCGTGCAGAATCGCGCGGATTCGGAGGCGATCCGGATATCACTGGCCAATGCGATACCCATGCCCCCGCCGTAGGCCGGCCCGTTGACGGCAGCGATCACCGGTTGCCGAAGGCGATGGATACGCGCGGTCAGGTCGGCGATCCTTTCCTGCCATCGCATGCCCGACCGCGGGAATTCCGTTCCTCCGCCGGCCCGATCGGGGTTCGGATCCGTCAGGTCCAGGCCTGAGCAGAATCCACGTCCTGCGCCGGTGAGCACGACGACCCGGCAGTCGTTGTTCGCGCGGATCTCGTCGAGGGTGGCGTGCAGGTCTTCGACCAACTCGTAGGAGAGCGCGTTGAGCTTCTCCGGGCGGTTCAGGGTGAGGAGGGCGATGTCGGGCCGTGGGTACGTCAATTCGAGATGGGGCATGGGCGACACGTTATCCCCGCACCCGGTGGGCTCAGACGGCGCTGCGCCAACCCGTGACGCCGACGACGATCATTCTCAGCTGCTTGACGGCGATGCGCTTGATCTCGTCGAGGGCGACGGTGTCGGTGGCGTCCTCGATCAACTCCGCGATCGAGATCATCGCGTTGACGAACAGGGTGGCCAAGATGTTGAGGTCCTCGCCGCTCCACGTGTTGAGCCCCGGAAAGCGGGCGAGGTCGATCGCCAGTTCCGACGTGATCAGCCGGATCTCGGTGCGGATGGCGTACCGCAACACGGTGACGCCGCTGGAGCGCTCGCGACCGATGAAACGCCAGTGGTCGCGACGGTCGTTGACGCCCTCGATCAGGATGTCCACCGACGACTCGATGACCCGGTTGGGATCGAGCTTGCCCGCCCGCGCGCCGCGCAACATGTCACGAAGGGTGCGGAAGGACTCGTCGATGAGCACCAGGCCCAACGCCTCCATCGACTCGAAATGGCGATAGAAGGCTGCGGGCACGATGCCTGCCTCACGGGTGACCTCGCGCAGGGACAGGGCGGCGAAGCTGCGGTCCTCCAGCAGGCGCAGGGCGGCGGCGACGATCGCCCGCCTGGTGGCCTCCTTGCGCTCCTCTCTCGAGAGCGTGTCGCGGGACCGAGACTTGCTTGACCTGCTCGAACGGCTCGTTCGTGAACTGGGCGTACGATTGTTCACTTTGTGAAAGCTACCACAACCTGGGCGAATCTGTTGACGCAGGTCGTGGTGTCGTCGCACGGTATACACATGTTCACTCAAACTTTGACACGCCGCGTGCGACGGTCGCCTCTTCTGGAGCTGCTGACCGGCCCCCACGGCGTGGACCGATACACCGAGCTGGTTGACCGGACCTGGACGCGGGGAGATGCCCGCGCGAAGGTGATCGCAGTCCGTCGGCAGAC
>CAZOIX010000162.1:0-7558 GCA_964579685.1 uncultured Mycobacterium sp. | reverse complement strand
GGCCCAGGGTCGGCAGCGGAGCGCCGTCGTTCGTGCCGGTAGGTCGCTGTCCACGCGGTCGACCGTCTCCGGGCAGTGCCGGCGTCTCGCCGGCGTTCGGCGGTTGGATGCCCGCGGCCGCGCCGGTGCACGGGGCGGCGAAAGCGGTCGGTACGACGCCCATCGCGACAGGGAGCGCGGTCGCCGACGCCACCGATATCGATGCGATGAGAAGTCGCGGCGACATGTCACACCTTTCAGGGAGACGACGTCGCAGAGACGCCATAGCGGACGGATGTGACGATAGTGACCAGTGGGGTATTTGTGACTACTGATACCCGGATGGATATGCATCCGTGACCGTGTCGCAACCGTCGGGCGGCCCTTCAGAAGCGTTGGTGCCCAGTTCAAGTCAACGGCAGCCACCACGACTGTGCGAGCGGCCCACCGGGTCGATGCGCGGGGCGGGTCACCGCGCATGATCATGATCGGGTAAGTTGAGCACAGGCCGAGTCGCCCTAGCTTTCTTCCAGCGTTGCTCCCGCGATCAGCCCGCGGACATATCGACGTCCGTCCACATCATGTGTATCGGGTTGCACCCGTACGTTTTAAGGACGTGTTCTATGGAATCGTCAGACCTGTTTTCGCATCCCTACCAGCCACAAGTCGTCGAAAAACGCGGGACCTCCACAGAGCGCGCGGAGATGCCTGCCTTCTCGGATCGAGATGAAAAGAAATCGCAATCTAAGCCTTCGTCGTGAACGGCCTCTCGGGGACGCGCCGTGTCGCCCGCCCCGTGCGGCTTGTGCTCGCCCGACAGCTGGGCACCGACATCGACGGGGCGTGGTGGCCCCACACCGCTTCGGTCGCCTCCGAGCTGCCTGAGCTCATCGGTGTGCTGCACGCCCCACTCGGCGAGATCATCGACATCGCTATCAACTGGTCGCCCACCGACGGGCCGGTCGAACTCGATTCAATCGTCACCGGGGCCAGGGCGATCGACAGGCCGGGCCCACGACGGCCGCGCCTGATGGTGGTGAAGGGACGCCGCGCCCACGCGACTCTGCTCGTGGTGCCCCACATGACCTCGCCGAACCTTGGTGCGATGGTGATACGCGCCGCGGTGGGTCTGCCCACGGTTGAGACGCAACGCGACAGCCAGCTATGGGAAACGGCCCACAGCGTGATCAGCATCGCAAGAGCCGAAAGCGCGATGTGGACGGCGCACATGTGCAACGAGGCGACCGCGAAAGGTCCGGTCGAGGTGTGACGGAGCGCGGTCAACAAGTCGCTGCGAGGGCGCATATTCAGCCGTAAATTGGGGAATGTCGACCAGGGTCGGCTAGCTGAGTGAAGGACTCTTGGTGCCCCATGTCGAGTAAGACCACCGGCGACGGTCTTCCCGATGTCGTCGTCACAGCCCTGGCGTCGAGCAATGCCCTGGCCACCAATGCCGAAGACACCTGGCAGCAATTGCTGGAGGGGCAGAGCGGGATTCGCCTACTGGATAAGCCCTTCGTCGACGAATACGACTTGCCGGTTCGAATCGGTGGTGAACTGCGCGAAGACTTCGATCAGTACCTCAACCGGGTCGAACTGCGCCGGCTGGCGTACATGCAGAAGATGTCGAGGGTGCTGGCCCGTCGTCTGTGGGAGGCGGCCGGGTCGCCAGACGTCGACACGCGTCGCCTGCTCGTGTCCATCGGACTTGCGCTGGCCAGCACCGAGGCGATGGTCCGGCTCTACGACGATTTCAAAGAACGCGGGGTGCGCGCGGCCAACCCGCTTGCCGTACAGATGCACATGCCCAACGCCCCGGCCGCCTCGGTGGGGCTGGACCTCCAGGCCAAGGCGGGGATCACCTCGCCGGTGCTGGCCGACGCCTCGGGCGCCGCGGCGATCGCAGAGGCATGGCAGGCGATCATTCTCGGCGAGGCCGACATCGCGATCTGCGGCGGCGTCGAGAACTGTATCGAGGCCGTCCCCGTCGCGGCGTTCACCAATCTCGGGTGGCTGTCGGCCAACAACGACGATCCGGCGAGCGCGTGCCGCCCGTTCGACGCCGACCGGGACGGCATGGTGTTCGGCGAAGCCGGTGCGCTGATGCTCATCGAGACCGAAGAACACGCCAAGGCACGCGGGGCTCCCATCCTGGCCCGGCTGATGGGCGCGGCGATCACGTCCGACGGCTACGACGTCGTCGACCCCGACCCGAGCGGAGAGTACGCGGGCGATGCCATCAGCCGCGCGATCACGCTGGCCGGCCTCACGCCGACAGACATCGACCACGTCAACGCGCATGCCACCGGCACCAAGCACGGCGACCTGGCCGAAGCGCGAGCGATCCGCCATGCGTTGGGAGACCACGCGGCCGCCGTGTATGCGCCCAAGGCGGCGCTGGGTCATTCGTTGGGGGCCGCGGGCGCGGTGGAGGCGGTGCTGACGGTGCAGGCGCTGCGCGACGGTGTCATCCCACCGACTCTCAATCTGAAGACTCTCGATCCCGAGATCGATCTGGACGTGGTGGCCGACAGGCCGCGCCACGGCGACTACCGATACGCGGTCTCCGATTCGTTCGGCCTCGGGGGCCACAACGTCGCGCTGGTGTTCGGCGCGCCCTGATCGCGCCTGAGCTGGTCAGCCCTTCGTCAGGGTGAACTGGCCGAGTTCGCTGATGCCGCGCTGGAAGAAGTCCGCGCATCCGGTCAGGTACTTCATGTAGCGCGCGTAGACCTCTTCGGAGGTGGCGGCGACCGCCTCGTCGTGCGCGGCCTCCAGGTTCTTGGCCCAGGTTTCCAGGGTGCGCACGTAGTGGGGGTTCAGGGTCTCGAAATGGTGCATCGAGAAGCCGGCGTCGCCGGAGAGCCCGATGATGTCCTCGTCGCACGGGATGGAGCCGCCCGGGAAGATCTCCTTGGCGATGAACCGCATGAACTTCAGATCGGACATGACGATGGGGATGCCCAGGTCGGGCCAGCGCTTCAGCGGGTGGCCCATGATCGTCTGCAGAACCAGCCGGCCGCCGTCGGGAAGGATCCGGTAGCACGTCTCGAAGAAGGCGCCGTAGCGCTCTTTGGGGAAGGCCTCGAACGCCTCGATGCTGACGATGCGGTCGACGGGTTCGTCGAACTCCTCCCAGCCGTGCAGCTCGACGCGGGCACTGCGGCCGGTGTCGAGGGACTTGAGAAGCTGCTGACAGTACCGGTGCTGGTTGTTGCTCAAGGTGAGGCCGACGACGTTGACGTCGTACTTCTGCACCGCGCGGGCCATCACCGAGCCCCAGCCGCAGCCGACGTCGAGCAGGGTCATACCAGGCTGGAGGTCCAGCTTGGTAAGGGCGAGATCGATCTTGGCGACCTGAGCTTCGGCGAGGGTCATGTCCTCGCGTTCGAAGTAGGCGCAGCTGTAGGTCCGTGACGGATCCTGGAAGAGCCCGAAGAAATCGTCCGATAGGTCGTAGTGGGCCTGAACCTCCTCGAAATGAGGCTTCATGTCCGTCGGGCCGGATTTCATCTGCTGAGTCATCCTAGTGATTCATTGTACTGATGAATCCAATCGAATTACGCCTTCTCGCAGGTGAACTGGCACACGTCGGTGTATCCGTTGCGGAACAGATCGGCGCAACCGGTCAGGTATTTGTGAAAGCGCTCGTAGATCTCTTCAGAGGTGATCTCGATGGCCCGGTCCTTATTGGATTCGAGGTTTGCCGCCCAGGTGTCCAGCGTGCGCACGTAGTGCGGCTGCAGGTGCTGTTCGCGGGTGACGTTGAAGCCGGCCTTCTTGGCGTGATCGGTGACCATCGCGGCCAGTGGCAGACGTCCGCCGGGGTAGATCTCGTCCATGATGAACTTGATGAAGCGCACGTTCGACATGGTCAGCGGCAGATTCTTGGCTTTGATCTCCTCGTCGCTCGGAATGATGATCGTGTGGAGCAGCATCACCCCGTCGTCGGGCATCAGGCTGAACGTCTTCTTGAAGTAGTCGTCGTACTTGTTGAAGCCGAAGTGCTCGAACGCGCCGATGGAGACCACCCGGTCGACGGGCTCGTCGAAGTCCTCCCACGGCTGCAGCCGGACCTCCATGTTGCGACTGCTCGTGGAGTTGGCGAACCAGTGGTCCTCGATGTGCTGCTTCTGGTTCTCCGACAGCGTCAGGCCGATGACGTTGACGTCGTATTTCTCCACCGCGCGCATGATCGTCGACCCCCAGCCGCAGCCGATGTCGAGCATCGTCATTCCCGGTTGTAGGCCCAGCTTGCCGAGAGACAGGTCGACCTTGGCCATCTGCGCTTCTTCCAGCGACATGTCGTCACGCTCGAAATACGCGCAGCTGTATGTCTGGGTGGGGTCCTGCCACAGCTTGAAGAACTCGTTGGAGATGTCGTAGTGGAACTGGACCTCGCCCTTGTCCGAGCCGCGGGTCTCGGCCGCCGACTCGGAGAGCCACTTCGATTGCGCAGTCGGCGCCTCTTCTTTGTCTCTTGCCCTTGAACTGGCACCTGAATCAGCCACCGTGGCTCCGTCCCGCATTGGTATCGATTCCGACTCATCGCCGGACAAATTGGTGTTCCCCGTCACGGCCGACGTTATGCCTGTGAATTTGTGACGGAGTACGAAGGGGGCCGGAAACCTCGGCGGTGCAGGTCAACGGGTAGCCCGGCGCGGTGCCGTCCGGACGGGTGCGAGAGGCACGGCTCGCAATGTGCCGCGACCCTTTGTAGACTCCGCACTGAGCAAATCGGTTGCGCTGCTTTGCTTTCGGTGGCCTGTTAATCGCGCCACAATTTTCCTGCTGCGGGGAGCGGGTTAAGGAACACCGCGTTGCGGGAACTCCGATGTGCACGGGCGGATCGATCGGCAAACACGTGTAGCGCAGGACGGAAGGATGTCTATGGGTTCCCCGAACGGCGGGACTCGCGTGGGTACGCAATTCGGGCCGTATGAGCTTCAGTCTGTGATCGGTGTGGGCGGCATGGGCGAGGTGTACCGCGCCTACGACACCGTGCGAGAGCGTTTGGTGGCCATCAAGCTGCTCCGCACCGAGGTGGCCGCTGACCAGGGCTTTCAGCAGCGCTTCCGGCGCGAATCCCGCGTCGCCGCGCGACTGCAGGAACCGCACGTCATCCCGGTGCACGACTTCGGCGATATCGACGGGGTCCTCTACATCGACATGCGACTGGTCGAGGGCGCGAGCCTGAAGGACGAGTTGCGGGTCAGGGGTGCCCTCCCGCCGACGCGTGCGGTGTCGATCATCAGGCAGGTCGCCGCCGCCCTGGATGCGGCGCACGGCAGTGGCCTGGTGCATCGCGACATCAAGCCGGAGAATGTGCTGCTCACGCCGACGATTTCGCCTATCTGGTCGACTTCGGCATCGCGCACGGCGGCGGCGAGGCGAATGTGACCAGTACCGGACTGGTCATCGGCTCGTGCGCCTACATGGCGGCCGAACGGTTCAGCGGGGGGCGCGGCGGCCCGGCTGCCGACGTCTACTCCCTGACCTGCCTGCTCTACGAGTGTCTCACTGGCCGTGCGCCTTTCGAGGCCGCAGATGTGCGGCAGATGATGGGTGCGCACATGTTCTCGCCGCCGCCGCGGCCCAGCATCATGCGCCGCGGAATCAACCGCGGTTTCGACGACGTGATCGCGAAGGGGATGGCGAAGCAGTCCACCGACAGGTACTCGTCGGCCGGTGAGCTGGCCGGAGCGGCCGCGGCAGCGATGTCGGACTCGCCGCCCGCCCCGATGTCCCCGATGCCTGTCGCGTCGGCCGCGCCGACCAGCACGCGGCAGTTCTCGCCGGTCGACCCGAACCCCGCGCAGACCGGCTACCAGCAGTTGTACCGATCGGTTCCGCCTCCGGCGCCGCCGGGCCGGAAGGGGCGCTTCGGTCCGGCGCAGGTAGCGCTGGTGGCGGCGACGGCCGTGATGTTCACCGTGGCCGTGGTGCTGGCCGTCGTGCTGGCCTTCGGCGACCGCGGTGGCGGCTCGGCACCGCAGACCAGGCTCGCCCTGCCCTTGCCATCGACGTCGTCGTCGTCGCAAGCTCCGGAAACCACGACAGTCACGACCACACCGTCGGAGCAGTCGCCATCGGCCACCTCGGAACCCATGTCGGGGATGTCGGGAACGGACGCGCAGGGCTTCGTCGGCCACACGGCGCGCTGCGATGCGGGAAGCTCACCTGCGGCGGCCATCAGAACAGCGAAATCGCTTGCCATCGTGTGCGAGTCGGCACCCGACACGTACTACTACCGGGGCGAACGCCTGCGCGACGGTGCCAACCTTCAACTCGCCGACGCCGTCCCGTCCGGCCGCGGGTTCACTGTGACCAACCCCGCCGACGGTGCCCGCTACGACGTGCAGCCCACCATGTTGACGATTTCCAGCGGGGGCGGCGTGGACTCCGCCGAGCCTGCGCTGGAGTACGGCTCGGATGAGCGCTAGTCCGGCGCAGACGGGCCGCCCGCGGCCAGACCCCGCGGACGACTCGACTGCGCCGGCTAGCGGCAGCCCAGACGATCCCGCGTGGGGCTTACGGAATTCTTGGCACATTCTTGAGGTCAGATGGATAGGCTTCTCGGCGTCAGGGTCACATCTCGGATCGGGGGACCCACAGTGGACAATCGCAGTTACGAACGCGCCAGCGCAGAGGCCCGCCTGCAGGAACAGCGGGAAAGCGCGCAGCGGCTGAGGGAATTTCCCACGTTCGCGAAGTTCTCCGATGAGGACCTGAAGCGGCTTGTCGAGGCCGCTCATCGAACGTCGACGTCGGGGCCGTGGCCGCTGATCCGCGAGCAGACCCCGTCGGACTCCTGCTACATCCTGCTCAGCGGGGAAGCGGGGGTCTATGTCGGCCACGAGCGCATCGCCGTCGTCGGGGCGGGCGAGATCATCGGGGAATCTGCGCTTCGCCGGGGGAAGCTGCGCAACGCCACCGTCACGACGACGGGGAGGGCCGAGGTGCTGCATATCGAGCGCGATGACCTCGACCGCCTGATCACCGACATCAGTGCCCTGCGGGAAGCGCTGGATGACACCGTCGCGCGGCACGTCCCCGAGTCGGCGACTGCCGAGTAACCCGCGTCGGGGATCGGCGGGTATTCGCAGTTCGTCGTACCGTGGGCGGCACTATGAGCGCCTCACCGAATCGCCCCGTGTTGCAGGTCGGCCCGCTGAAGCCGTCGTTGGCGCAGACGCTGCGCGACGACTACGCCGCGTACGTGCTGCCCGATGAGCCTGCGGAATTTCTCGCCGAGCACGGCGGTGAGATCCGCGCAGTCGTGACGTCGGGACGCACCGGCGTGGACGCGGCGTTGATGGCTGCGCTCCCGAACCTCGGCGCGGTGGTGAACTTCGGCGTCGGCTACGACACGACGGACGTCGACGCGGCCGCGGCGCGCGGAGTGGCCGTGAGCAACACCCCCGACGTGCTCACCGACTGCGTGGCGGATACCGCGGTCGGTCATCCGGATAGCCGCCTCGTCGACGGTGTCACCGGCATCGCACCAGACCAGGTTTCTCGCCGCCACCTCACCGGCCGGCACCGCAGCCGGATCCTGACCGCTCGCCACCACCCGCAC
>CAZOIX010000161.1:0-7592 GCA_964579685.1 uncultured Mycobacterium sp. | reverse complement strand
GTCAAAGCTGCGTACCGCAGCGTCGCCGAGAAGTGGCTCAGCCGGGCCAGGGCGTCGGATCCGATGCGCGAACGGTTCGACGATGCGTTCGCCGAAGTCATGTTCTCAGCTGCGGTGTGGTCATCGAACCAGGACAAACTTCGTCCGAAGGTCAGCTGCATCACCCGGATCGCGCACCCGGCGGCCGGCCGGGCCATCCCGGGATCACGTTGGGGAATCGACAATCCCGACAGCGTGTATCGGGTGATACCGATCTCGGGCGACGAGCGTTATGAGATCCACGGCCGCGTCGGCGCCAATCGGATGACGGAGAACTACTTCACGCTGTGGGATCCCAATATGGGCACTGTGGCCGTACTCAACGGCCGCACGATGCAGGTCGAGGACGACGGTTCGTTCGTGGTCACGGTCGATTCCAACCCCGCGAACGGACGGCCCAACCACGTGCAGACCACTCCGGAGGCGCACGAGTTCTATATCCGCGATGTGCTGCTCAACTGGGATCGCGATGATCCCAACCATCTGAGTGTGCGGCGACTCGGCCCAGCTCCGACGACACCGCCGCGCACTCTCGACGAACAGGCTGAAGCCACTGCCGCGATGATGGCGTACTTCGCCGACTTCACGGGCAAGCTCAGCCATGGGGTCTACAAGATGGCGCCCAACAACTTCAACCTCGCATGGTCGGCGGACCGAGTCGGCGCCATGCGCAACCAGGTGTACGTGATGGGCCGTTTCGAGCTGGGCCCCGGCGAGACGTTCGTGGTCGACGTCAGCGATGGTGGCGCCGAATACTTCACCGTTCCACTGAGCAACATCTGGGGCACCACGCTCGACATCGTGGACCGCACGGGCAGCCTCAACAAGGCACAGTCGGTGCCCAACGAAGACGGCTCGTATACCTACGTCATCGCTCCGACCGACCCAGGCCTCGCCAACTGGATCGACTCCGACGGTCTGCGCGAGGGCATCCTGACATTGCGGATGGCCGAGTTCGGCGGTGACGGCCCGAAAGAGGATCTTGGTGCCCGCGGCCGCGTGGTGACACTCGATGACCTCGAGAAAGAGGTGCCATCGCTCCGCCGCGTGTCGGCTACGGAACGGGCTGCTGAACTCGCCGATCGCCGAGCGGCTTATCTGCGTCGGCTTCCCGAAGGGACGAACTGACATGGGCCGATGGCTGATCACCGGATGCTCGACGGGCATAGGGCGAGAAATCGCACGGACCGCTTTGGAGGCCGGGCACTCGGTGGTGGTGACGGCACGACGCACCGAGGCGGTCGCCGATTTCGTCGAAGCGTATGGCGACCGCGCCGCCGTGGTGGCGTTGGACGTGACCGACAAGGCCCAGATCGTATCGGCGGTCCAGACGGCCGACGACGCATTCGGCGGCATCGACGTTCTGGTCAACAACGCGGGCAACGGCTATCTTTCCGCGGTCGAAGAGGGTGAAGACGAGAAGGTACGAAAGCTGTTCGACACCAACTACTTCGGTGTGGTCGACACGATCAAGTCGGTACTCCCCCAGATGCGCGCCCGCCATTCGGGTCACATCGTGAACATCTCGTCGATGACCGGGTTGGTCGCCAACCCACCGAATGCGTACTACTCGTCGACGAAGTTCGCCCTCGAAGCGCTGACCGAGGCGCTGGCGCAGGAGGTGAAACCGCTGGGTATCAAGGTCAGCGCGATCGAGCCCGGAGCCTTCCGCACCGATTGGGCCGCCCGTTCGATGTGGGAATCCTCGGCTCCGATAGGCGATTACGACGAGAACGTCGGCGCCCGAAAGACGATGATCAAGGAGTTCGCCAACCACTTACCCGGTGACCCACGCAAGGTCGCGGAGGCGGTGCTGATGGTGACCAAACTCGATGACCCACCGCTACGGCTCCTCCTCGGCCGCGACGTGCTCAAGGCGGTGCGCGACAAACTCGCCGCGTTCTCCGCCTCGATCGACCAATGGGAAGCCGTCACCAAAGACGTGAACTTCCCGAAGGAGTGACGGTGGGAAGCCTCGAGGGCAGGGTCGCTCTCATCACCGGCGCTGCCCGCGGAATGGGCCGAGCACATGCCATCAAGCTCGCCGGTGAGGGTGCCGACGTCATCGCGGTCGACATTTGTGCCGACGTCGAATCCACCGACTACCCGGGTGCGACCGCGGCGGACCTCGCCGAAACGGCGACGCTCGTCGAGGCCCGGGGACGCCGGATCCTGCCGCGGGAGGCCGACGTTCGGAACGCCGACGCCATGGATGCCGTGGTGGCCGACGGTCTGGCCGAGTTCGGCCGGCTCGACATCGTCGTCGCCAATGCGGGCATCATTCGGGTGACCGACTGCGAACAGCGGCGCCAGACGTTCCGGGACATCATCGATGTGAACCTCGTGGGTGCCTGGAACACCGTGGACGCTGCGATCCCCGCGTTGATCGCCGGTGGCCGCGGCGGTTCGGTCGTGCTGACGAGTTCGACCCAGGGCATCAAGGCGTTGGGCACCGACCGCGCCGGCCCACAGGCCTACGCGGCGTCCAAGCGCGCGCTGGTCGCGCTGATGCAATGCTGGGCGACTCAACTCGCGCCGCACTCCATCCGCGTGAACACGATTCATCCGAGCGGCGTCGCCACCGACATGATTCTCAATGACGCGACGATGAAACTCGTCGCCGCCAACGATCCCTGGATCGTCTCGCAGCAGAACGCGCTGCCCATCCCGCTGCTGCAACCCGATGACATCGCCGCGGCGGTGGCGTGGTTGGTGTCCGACGCGGGTCAGTTCATCACCGGCACATCATGGCCGCTCGACGCGGGATTCATGCTGCGCAACTAGCGGAAGCGGCGACCGCATCTTGCGCAGCACACCGGCTGCCCTGCGCCTCCTGCTGTTAAATTCGGCGCGTGCGCACCACGTTCGAGTTCGATTTCGTGACAACCGCGACACCACAACAAGTCATCGAGCTGATGACAGATTTCTCGCCGAACCGGCACCAGCGCTGGCCCGCGTCGTCGGTCGACGCGTTCGAGGTGTACCGAATCGGCGACACCAGCGCAGACATCCGCGAGGGCCAGGACTTTCCCAAGCTCTGGGCCAAATGGCACTACGACTGGTCGGTGCCGAACTCGGTGACTTTGACGATCTCCGAGAGCCGCCACCTCGAGCCCGGTGGTTTCATGTCCCTCACCGCGGCGCCACGCGACGGCGGCAGTGCTGTACACGCGGTGTGGCAACAGACATCGAAGAGCCCCCGAGGTCTGCTGGCGGTCCTCCTGATGCGGTTCATCGGGCCGCGGTTCCTGTCGTCGTACTACAAGAAGGTCTACGACGGCCTTTGATGACTCAGGGCAGCGGGTAGAGGTCCTTGACGGCGTCGGCAACCCGGCGAACCTGGCCGATATCCGAACTCGTTGGGATCAAATGAATCTCGTCAGTGCCGATCGCTTCGAATGCGCGCAGCACCTGCAGCAGCTCACTCTCGTTGCCCGCCCATCCGGTGGTAGGCGCCATTGCGTCGACATACTCGGCCGGAATCCAGTTCATGTAGCGGCGCAGATGCGAATGGACCTGCGACCGCGCTTGTTCGGGGTCGCCCATTGCGAACCAGAACGACGTCGCCAGGTGTGGGCTTTGCTTCCCGGCCTGTCCCCATGCCGCTCGCGCGACGTCGAACAACTCGTTCTGTTTGTCCACGTCCAAGTCGAGCGTGGTTCCGGCCAGACCGTCCGCCCACGGGGCCGCACTGCGCACCGTGTTGGGGCCGATGGTACCGACCAGCAGTTGCGGTCCGCCATCCTGTATCGGGGGCGGGCCGACCGGCAGGGTGGAGTCGGTGACCCTCTCCCCCGCCCAGACGCGTCTCATCACCGCCACGCTGTCGGCCATGCCACGCATCGTCTGCGTCGCCAGATCCGCACCCACCGCGTTGTAGTCCTCATGCCTGCCTCCCACCCCCAGCCCGACGGTCAGTCGACCGCCGCTGAGCATGTCGCCGGTGGCGAGCGCCTTGGCCAGCATGACGGGGTCGTGCAGCTGGGGCACGACGACGGTGGTCACCAGGCGCACCCGATCGGTCCACGCCGCCAGCGCACCCATGAGAGTCAGGGAATCGGGATTGTCGAACGCGATGCGTTCACCCCAGCACAGCGACGAGAACGGTCCGTTGTCTATCACCTGCGCCCAGGCCTTCAGCGTCGCGGCGTCCAGGTTCTGCTCCATCACCGGCATCGTCATTCCGATCTGCACGACGGCGATTGTGGCATGGCGATGGGCGACAGCACACCCGGCGGTCGCGTCGGCCGTCGCTGGCACGATGGTCTCTCATGGCGATCAACACAGCGTCCGTTGCCCACATCAGGCTCACCGTCACCGATATCGAGAGGTCTCGCCGGTTCTACGAAAGCGTGTTCGGCTGGTCCGTAGCCCTCGAGATGCCTGACGGCGCCGACGAGGCAACACGCGAAAGCCTGTGGTTCCTGTTCGGTGGTGTCATCTACAGGGCGGGCGATACGGCCATCGGTCTACGCCCCGGGGCCACCGATTCGTTCGACGAAAACCGCACCGGCCTCGACCATCTGGCCTTGCGCGTGGAGAATAAGGCCGAATTGGACAACGCAGCACAGCATCTCGACGATCTCGGCATTACCCATGAACCGATCAAGGACATCGGGATGATGTACATTCTCGAGTTTCGCGACCCCGACAACATCGCACTGGAGATCACCGCCCCGAAATAGTCACGGTTATCTCGTGAGCCTGACGATGCCGCTGTACGTCTGATTGCCAGGCTTACGTGGATCGGGCTGAGGTAGCCACGCCGCAATGCGCATCCATCGCGGCAGGCGGCCGAATCGATGGGCCGCAGCGAACACCGAGTCGATCTCGACCGGCCGCCAGCCCAGGTCTTCATAGAACGCCACGCCGTTGGGAGGAGCGAATTTGATCGGCGCACTGTCCAACATGCCGCGACTCTTTCTGTTGAGGCGCTTCTGCAGTCCCGGACCGGCGAAGTCGAGCGTCCACCAGGCGATTTCGGGTCGTGTGAAGGAGTTCGACATGGCCCGGACATCACGCTCTTCGAGATACATCAGCAGACCTTCGGTCAGCACCAGCGCTTTGGATGCGCCACGGAGTTCCCGATCCAGGAACGCGTCCCGAGCCAACGGGTCGGCAAGGTCGACGGCCTGCGCGGTCAACCGACATCGTGGTGTCTCTTCGGCGAGCAATTGCTGTTTCTCCGCGAGCAGGCCGGGCAGATCCGCCTCGACCCATTTCAATCCCGGCGGCAGATCCAGCCGGTACGGCCTGGTGTCCAGACCGGCAGCCAGGTTTAGCACCCGGTCACACCCGTCGCCGATCGCGTCCATGACGATGTCGTCGATGACCTTGGTGCGTGCCACCAGCCACCACCCGTTGCGCATGGCCCGTGGTGCCGCGGCGACCATCGCGCGGCCACGGTCGCCGGCGAGCCGGTCGGCCAGGCGGTCGTGGAACAACGCATCGTCGCGTGCGGTCTCCGTCGCTCGATAGGTCGCCACCCAGCGCGCGGTGTCCGAGACGTTGGCGATGACGGGGTCAGACGCAGGCATTCAGCGAGTCTCGCACGCCTTCCCCACGTGGCTTCGGCGGTCACGCGCAGCGATACCCAGCACGCCGAAATCGCTAGCCGAGAATGCGGTCGGCCTCGCGGACGCCGCTCTGGTACGCGCCGTGCACGGTGGCGAAGAACTCCGGATTGGTGGCCTCGCCCGCGAACAGCAGCCGCTCGCCCACCGGTTCGGCAAGCGCGTCCATGTCGTCGGGACTCGAACCGACGGCGATGAAGCTGTACGAACCGCGCGCGAATGGATCCTCGGCCCAGCGGGTGACCAGTGATCCGGTGGGGTCGGGTGCATTCAACGCGGCCACGACCTGGGCCACGGCCTCCTGATCGGAAAGGGCCTCCCGCTCACGTGCATCGCGCCCGCCGCGCAAGCCGACCAGCAGCGGCGCGTCGGCGAAGGTCTCACCGTTGACCAGCATCGACACCGGCTGACCGCTACCGACGAGCCCGATCACATCGGCGTCCGGCCAGAACGACTGATCGAACTTGAGGACCACCTTGTCGAGCAGACCAAAGCCGAGCCGTTCAATCGCGCTCTGCTTCTCATCGGGAAGTGGCGGGTCGAATACGACCGTGCCGGCCTTGAGCACACCCAGTGGAATCGTGACGATGACACGGTCGGCGTCGACGACGCCCTGGGTCGTTTCGAGCCGCACCCCAGAGTCGCCGTGAGTGACTTTGTTGACCTCGGTACTCAGCCGGATGTCGAGCCCTCGCGCGAGGTGCTGTGTCAATTGTTGGTATCCGCCGGGCAGAATCAGATCGCCTCCGCCGAACTCGCCCTCGTTGCCCAGCCACTTGAGCGAGAGTTCATCTGGGTCGGCGGCGTACTCGCCCACGATCTCGCTGGCCACAGCCCACTGGATGAGCGGATCGTTCATATCCGCGACCTCGGCCAGACCGGTGGCGACCGATTCGTCGTCCCCGGCCTCTTCGCTCAGCGGTGCAAGCTCTTTGGTGATTTCCTGCCAACGCTTCAAGGTGTTCTGCACGTCCTCGTCGGCGATCTCGACACCGTCTCGGAACAACACGGGCCTGTCGAAATCCGTCTCGACTCGGGTTGCGCCCGCTTGGTCGGCGAGTTCGGTGAGCGGATTTCCCTCGGGGCCGTGTATCCATGCACCACCGAGGTCGACGGGAACACCCAGCGACGTGTTCGTCCAGGTGCGACCGCCGATCCGGTCGCGGGCATCCAAAACGGAGACGTCCATCCCGGCATCGGCCAAACGTCGCGCGGCCGCCAGACCCGACATGCCGGCTCCGACTACCACGATCCGCTCTTTCGGCGCGTCACTTTTGGGCGCGTCACCTTCGGGCGCGTCACTGCTGCTGCAGCCAGGCAGTAGCGTCGCGGCCGCGAGCACGCCTGCACTCACGGTGAACTGACGCCGGCTCAGCTGCGGCATGGTCGGAGAGTAGCCTGCCCGAGCTCAGGTCACGGCGATATTGACGTCTACGTCAGTGAGGCGATGATGTCTGCCACGGACCCGACCTTGGTGTCGCGGAAGCCCGTGCCCGCCCAGACATTGACGCCGTGCGGGTCGCCGGCACGCACCGACGCCGCCCGCACCGGACCGGTCAGATAGTGGATCTCGGGGTAGCCGAATGGGGCCTCGGCCTCGTGCTCATCGACGAACCGGTTCCGCAGGCCGCGTGCGTAGCGGCCGGAAAACGATCGGGTGACAACGGTTTCGGTGAACTGAGGATCCCGCAGCGCGGCCCGGTGAACCGGACTGCTACCGGCTTCGTCGGCGAGCAGAAACGCCGTACCGAGTTGCGCAGCCACCGCGCCTGCCTGCAGCACGCCCTGAATGTCCGCCGGGGTGGACAGCCCGCCCGCTGCAATCACCGGGACGTTCACTGCCACCGCAATCGCGGCCAGCAGCTGCGCCAGCGGTTCGGTCGCCGGTGGCGCCGACGGGTCGAACGTGCCGCGGTGCCCGCCGGCGTCCGGGCCCTGCACCGCGAGCACGTCGACGCCAAACGCCACGGCCGCCCGCGC
>CAZOIX010000160.1:0-7597 GCA_964579685.1 uncultured Mycobacterium sp. | reverse complement strand
TGACACATCCAGATCTGGCGGGAAAGGCCACCATCGTGACGGGGGCCGGTGCCGGGATCGGCCTTGCGATCGCGATGCGACTCGCGGACGAGGGTTGCCGTGTGCTGTGCGCGGATATCGACGGTGATGCCGCCGACGCGGCCGCGCAGAAGGTCGGCCGCGGCGCGATCGGCCATCGGGTCGACGTCAGCGACGAAGAACAGGGGATCGGCATGGTCGATGCCTGTGTCGCCGAGTTCGGCGGCGTCGACAAGCTGGTGGCCAACGCGGGCATCGTGCACTTCGCGCCACTGACCGAGACGACCGTCGACGACTTCGATCGCATCATCAGCGTCAACCTGCGCGGCGCGTGGCTGTGCACCAAACATGCGGCGCCCAAGATGATCGAGCGGGGCGGCGGGGCCATCGTCAACATGTCGTCGCTGGCGGGCCAGATCGCTGCCGCAGGCTCGGCCGCGTACGGCATGTCGAAGGCGGGGATCATCCATCTGAGCCGCATTACTGCGGCCGAATTACGTTCGGAGAACGTACGTTCCAACGCGGTGCTACCCGCATTCGTCGACACCGGAATGCAGCAGACCGCGATGACGATGTTCGACCAGGCGCTGGGCGCCGGGGGAGCGACCTCGATGATCGACCGCCTGCAGGGTCGGATGGCGGGACCTGAGGAGATGGCGGGCGTGGTGGCTTTTCTGCTGTCGGACGATGCGGCGATGGTGAACGGAACGGCTCAGCTCGCCGACGGCGGAACCCTATGCGCGCTGTGGTGACTCCGGCTGGTCAGGATTGACAGGGCCAGTGCGGTGATCTCATCCTCGACGCCGGCGTAGGCCCTGAGATGCCATGTCCGGACGGCGTCGTCGATGAAATTGATCGCGGCGGCGACCAGCAGTCGTGCCTGGGGGACGGTGGTCTCGGGAACCTGCGCGCGGATGAGGTTGATCCACACCCCGTCGCGGTCGGCCTGGTTGCGCGTGTAGTCGTCGTTCACCTCGGTGGATGCGTGCGACAGTTCGGTGATCGACACAGAGACGAGGTCGGGGTCGTCCAGGCTGATGCGAACGCGGCCCGCGACGAGGGTGCGCAGGCAGTCAGCCGCTTCTCGATCACTGCGCAGTGTGCGGATGCTGTCGAGGTTCCACCACTCATCGAGACGTCGGATGAGCGCGTCGAGGATCGCCTGTTTGGACGAGAACGTGCGGTATAGACCGGGCCCCGCGATCCCCGCTCCCTTACCGATCTCACTCGTGCTGACCGCCGGATAGCCCCGGGCACGGAACAGGCGTGCACCGGTGGCCAGCAAGGTCTCGTGCCGGGAGAACAGCGCGCGTTCATCGTGGGGAGCCGCATCGAGCGGTTGCAGGTCACGCACGGGCGGGGTCAGTGCCGCCGCCATGCACGCCCGCGACAGAAGTTCCTTCAGCTCCTCCCGCGGCAAGGTCAGGTTGTGCCGGCCGAGGCTGGTCAACGTGCTGGCCACCGCCCACGCGCGAAGCTCCGTGTGGGCGGGGCTCAGGTCGCCGGTCTCGAGTCGGACGCCTTCGTACATCCCCGCGACGATGGCGTTGATGCGCCTGCGGACCTCGGCTCGCTCGGCGTCGTCGAGGTAGCGGGCCTCTCGCTGCCACAGGACTGACAGCGATCTGGACGCGACGGCGGCGGCGATCAGGTCGGGCAACTCGACGCTCAGCGGCCCGGGCGCCGACGGTGAGTCGCCCTGGGACAGAAGTCGGGCGCTCTGGTACTGCTCCTGGCCCATCTGGATCGCCGCGGCGAGCAAGGCCTGCTTGTTGTCGTAATGCCGGTACAGAGCGCGTGCGGTGACGCCGGCCGCCTCGGCGATGTCCTCGAGCTTGACCGAGTGAAAGCCACGATCGATGAACAGACCGACGGCCTGCTCGAGGATCTGCTGCTTCCGGTCCTTAGGCCTGCGCTTGACGGTTGAGACCGCGGGCTCCACCGCGCGTCGCCCCCCTTCTCGCTTGCTCGGACCACCAAATCCTGCCAGACGCGTCCGCTTGACTGCGGGCGCGACGTGCGGCGGTGGAGCAGCTGAATCGCGGGTCATGTCGTCCGAGGCGATGTGCTCGCGCGTCTCAGAGTGTGAATCCGCTCTGGGTCTCGAAGTCCGCAAGGTCGAAATAATCGGAGAAGCGCGTGATTTCGCCGTTCTCGACGACGAACACTCCGGTCACGGGTAGCACGACCCTGGTGCCGTCATTCATGGTGAAGTAGTCCACCCGCTCAGCGAGCACCAGCCCGGGCTCGGCTGCCAGCGTGACGATGTCGAGCTTGGCTTCGGAGAATGCGTCGAGGAATGCCGCAAAGATGGCACGGATGCCGGCGATGCCCTCGATCGGCGTGACCGGCACGTTGTGGTAGACCGCGTCGTCGGCGAAGGCACCGCAAATGGTGTCGAGATCGCGGCCCTCCCAGGAACCGAGAAAGTCGCGGACGAGCTTCTCGCTGGCCTGCTTGGTGTCGGTCATGCGCATGCCTCCTCGTATCAGTGCACGAGGCGGCCCAGCTCCCACCACCTCAACTGTGACGTACAGAACAGTACTCTCAAGATACATTATCAAGCATAAGTCACGTTCTGCTTCGTAATTTGTCTGATTGAAATCTGTCAATTGGCGTATTAACTATGGACATAAGCAACCATCGCCGCGTACCCTCGCGGATGTCATCGACCCACCTCGACCTGTCCGGATGGCTGAAATGAGCTGCTCCACTCGTCGCCGCGGCATTGCACCATTGCGGTTCGCGCAGATGCGGCCGTCCGTCGATCGAGTGCAGTCCTGCGCTCTGCAGCAAACGATGGCCGCGCTCCTTCGCGGGCGTCTATGCCTCGTACGGGAGAGACTTATACCTCTTTCTGGAAGCAGCAACCGGACCACCGAGATGGATAGCGTTCCGGCTATGCCCGCCGGCGATGACGACGTCCTGCACATGCGGAGGGCGCAGTGGTGATCTCCGCGCAAACGGCGACCAAGCCCGTACGGGCGGTCGGCGGGTTCGTCGCCTTGTCGCTGGACACCTTTGTGCTGATATTCAAGCCGCCGTTCGCGTGGCGGGAGTACCTGGCTCAGTGCTGGTTCGTGGCACGGGTTTCGACGTTGCCCGCGATATTGATGACGATCCCGTGGGCGGTGATTTCGGGTTTTCTGTTCAACGTCTTGTTGGCCGATATCGGTGCGGCGGATTTCTCCGGCACCGGCGCGGCGATCTTCACGGTGTCGCAGAGCGGTCCGATCGTGACGGTGTTGGTGGTGGCGGGTGCAGGTGCCACGGCGATGTGTGCGGATCTGGGTGCGCGAACGATTCGCGAGGAACTCGACGCGCTTCGGGTGATGGGGATCAATCCGATTCAGGCGCTGGTGGTTCCACGAGTGCTCGCCGCCACGACCGTATCGCTAGCACTGAGCTCGGTGGTGATAATGACGGGTCTGGTCGGAGCGTTCGTGTGTTCGGTGTACCTCATGGACGTGTCGGCGGGTGCGTGGGTGGCGGGACTGACCACGCTGACCCATATGGCCGACGTCATCATCTCGATGGTCAAGGCGACCCTGTTCGGGTTGATGGCGGGATTGATCGCCTGCTATCAAGGCATCTCGGTGGGTGGCGGTTCCGCTGGGGTGGGCAGGGCGGTGAACGAAACCGTGGTGTTCGCGTTCCTGGTGTTGTTCTTGATCAACATCATCGTCACCGCCGTCGGCGTTCCCTTCATGGTGTCCTGAGGTGAAGCCGTGACAGTGGGTGTTCCGAGCGGTCTTCGTCCGCGGCTGCGGCGGACCAGGACTGCCGTGGTGTCGGGGTGGGACCAGATCGGCGCGCAGACAAGGTTTTACGCCACCGCCCTGGCCGGGATTCCGGATGCCGCCGTCAACTACCGCAGCGAATTGTTGCGGGTGATCGCGCAGATGGGTTTGGGTAGCGGGGCCCTTGCGGTGATCGGCGGAACGGTCGTGATCGTGGCATTCCTGACGATGACCACCGGGGCGATTGTGGCGGTGCAGGGCTACAACCAGCTCGCGTCGGTGGGCGTTGAAGCCCTCACGGGCTTCGCGTCGGCGTTCTTCAATACCCGCGAAATCCAGCCGGGGACGGTGATGGTGGCGCTGGCGGCCACCGTCGGCGCCGGCAGCACGGCCCAGCTCGGGGCGATGCGGATCAACGAGGAGATCGACGCACTGGAGGCCATCGGTATTCGCAGTGTGAGCTATTTGGCGTCGACCAGGGTGCTGGCCGGTGTGATCGTGGCGATCCCGCTGTTCTGCATTGGGCTGATGACGGCGTACTGGGCCGCTCGCATCGGCACCACCGCTATCTACGGCCAGGGGTCAGGTGTGTACGACCACTACTTCTATACGTATCTGAGCCCGTCGGACGTCCTGTGGTCCTTGGCCGAGGTGGCCGCGGTCGCGCTGATGATCATGTTGTTGTGCACCTACTACGGCTACACCGCGCGCGGCGGGCCGGCAGGTGTGGGTGAGGCGGTGGGCCGAGCTGTGCGCGCCTCGATGGTCATCGCGTCGGTCCTGATCGTGATCATGACGCTGGCGATCTACGGCCAGTCCGGCGACTTCCACCTGGCCGGCTAGTCGCATGAAACGCAGGGCGGGGACATACCGCATCGCCACCGGGTGGTGGACGCTGATCCTGCTGACGGCGGTCGCCCTGTTCCTGGCTGTGACCGCGGCTTCGTTCGATGAAACATTCAGATCATCTGTGCCCGTGACGCTTTCATCGGATCGCGCAGGGTTGGTGATGGAAACCAACGCCGATGTCATGATGCGTGGTGTCCAAGTCGGGCGGGTCGGCCAGATCGGCGGAGGGGGCGATCGCGCCAGCCTGAGGCTCGAGATCGACCCCGACCAGATTCGCTATATCCCGGCCAACGTGCAAGCTCAGATCAGTGCCACCACCGCGTTCGGCACGAAGTTCGTCGAGCTGGTGTATCCGCCGGATCCGAGCCCCAAGCGGCTGGCCGCCGGCGCGGTGCTGCATTCGAGAAATGTCAGCACCGAGATCAACACCGTCTTCGAAAACGTCGTCGAACTGCTCAAGATGATCGACCCGCTGAAGCTCAACGCGGTGCTGACCGCAGTCGCCGACGGCGTGCGCGGACAGGGCCAGCGGATGGGACAGGCCGCCACAGACCTCAATGAGGTCTTGTCGGCGCTGAACGCGCGCGCCGACACCATGGCGCAGAACTGGCGCTCGCTGAAGAACTTCGCCGACACCTATGACGCCGCCGCCGAAGACATCGTGTCCATTCTGGACGCCGTCAGTACCACCAGCACGACCATCACCGACCACGCGAGCGCACTGGATGGGTTGTTGCTCAACGTCATCGGGTTGTCGAGGGCTGGAACGAACCTGCTTGCCACGAGCAAGGACAACCTGGTCGAGGCGGTCAACACGCTGGAGCCGACGACGAACCTGCTGCTGCAGCACAACCCGGTGTACACGTGCTTTCTGAAGGGCACCACGTGGTATCTGGACAACGGCGGATATGCGGCGTGGGGAGGTGATGGCCGGACGCTGCAGCTCGACGTCGCCTTGCTGCTGGGAAACGATCCCTACGCCTATCCGAACAATCTGCCGATCGTGGCCGCCAAGGGCGGACCCGGCGGTGCGCCGGGGTGCGGCTCGCTGCCGGACGCGACCAAGAACTTCCCTGTGCGCCAGCTGATCACCAATACCGGCTGGGGGACCGGCCTGGACGTCCGGCCCAATCCCGGTATCGGGCATCCCTGTTGGGCGAACTACTTCCCGGCGACCCGGGCCGTGCCCGAGCCCCCCAGCATTCGGCAGTGCCTTCCGGGCCCGGCGATCGGACCGGTGCCGTATCCGGGGGCGCCGCCCTACGGCGCGCCGCTCTACGGCCCGGGCGGGGTGCCGTTGTGGCCGGGGGTGCCCCCGGCAGCCCCCGCACCGGATCCGGCACAGCTCGATCACCACGGGCAGGGCCCGCCGTGATCGCCGCTGACTTCCGCGGCACCATCTGGCGCCTTGGCATCTTCCTGACGGTGTGCCTCTTCGTGGCGTTCCTGACGCTGACGATCTTCGGGCAGTTTCGGTTCGGTGCGGGCAACCGCTACTACGCCGAGTTCAGCAACGTCTCCAACATGCGGAAGGGCACGATAGTGCGGATCGCCGGGGTGGAGGTCGGCAAGGTGGAGAACATCTCGATCAACCCCGATGCGACGGTGCGCGTGCAGTTCTTCACCGACAAGTCGGTCACACTCACGCGGGGCAGCAGGGCGGTGATCCGGTACGACAACCTGTTCGGTGACCGTTATCTGGCACTGGAGGAAGGCGCAGGCGGACTCGAGACGCTGCGTCCCGGACAAACCATCCCGCTGACCCACACCGCGCCCGCGCTGGATCTGGATTCGGTGATCGGTGGTTTCAAACCACTGTTCCGGGCGCTGAACCCGCAGCAGGTCAACGACCTGACGCAGCAGTTGATCGAGGCGTTTGAGGGTCAGGGCCCCGCGATCGGTTCTTTTCTGCAGCAGGCCGCGGTGGTGACCAACACGTTGGCCGACCGCGATCTGCTGATCGGGCAGGTCATCGACAACCTCAATGTGGTGCTGGGATCGCTTGGCGGGCAGAGCGATCGGCTGGACAAAGCCGTCACCTCGCTGTCCGAGCTGATCGGCGGGCTGGCCGAACGCAGCACCGACGTCTCCAACGCGGTCGCCTATACGAATGCCGCCACCGGTTCGCTCGCCGACTTGTTGGCCCAGGCCCGGGAGCCGTTCAAAGAGGTGGTCGCGCAAACCGATCGGGTGGCGGGCATCGCCGAGGCTGACCACGAATATCTCGACAACCTGCTCAACACGCTGCCCGACAGATACCAGGCACTGGTGCGGCAGGGGATGTACGGCGACTACTTCAGTTTCTATTTGTGCGATGTCGTGCTCAAGCTCAACGGCAAGGGGGGCCAGCCGGTATACGTCAAGGTGGTCGGCCAGAGCACCGGGCGGTGCGCGCCGAAGTGAAATCCTTCTCCGAGCGCAGCCCCTTGGTGATCGGCACCGTCGGTGTCGTCACGGTCGCTGTCATGGTGGTGGCCGCGTTGCAGTACCAGAACCTGCCTTTCCTCAACTCGGGCAAGGAGTACTCGGCGTATTTCGCGGACGCCGGTGGGCTCAACACGGGTGCCGGCGTTGAAGTCTCGGGCTTCGTGGTGGGCAACGTCTCGTCCATCGAACTGACCGACACCGGCGTGCTCGTCACGTTCAAGATCGGTTCCGATGTGCATCTGGGCGACCGCACCGAAGCCGCGATCAAAACCAAGAGCCTGCTGGGCGCCAAGATCGTCGACGTGACACCGCGCGGCAGCGGGCAGCTCGATGGTGCCATTCCGCTCGATCGCACGGTCTCGCCGTACCAGCTGCCCGATGCCCTCGGTGACCTGGCCACCACGATCAGCGGCCTCGACACCGACCAACTGTCGACCTCGCTGGCCACCTTGGCCCAGACCTTTTCCGGGACCCCTGCGGATCTGAAGGATGCGGTGGCGGGGGTGGCCCGGTTTGCCCAAGTCCTCGACACCCGTGATGCCGAATTGCGCAGACTGCTCGAC
>CAZOIX010000159.1:0-7599 GCA_964579685.1 uncultured Mycobacterium sp. | reverse complement strand
ATGGCCGGGTTCCCACCGGTCGATGAGCTTTGTCTTCACGCCGCGGCGCGCCAGTGCGCGGCACAGACCTGTGGTCACAACGCTCTTGCCCGCGTCGCTTGCGGTGCCGGCAACGAGTAGGCCTGCCATCAGGGCTTCCTCACTAGGAACAGGTCCATCACCCAACCCGTTTCCGCCTTGGCCGCGCGCCGCGCCTCAACGACGGAGCCGAACACGTCACCGAGCCGGCCCGAGACCAGCCGCTCGCCCGTGGCTCCGAGATTTGCGCCCCACCAGATGGTCCACTCGTCCAGCCCGGTGAGATCCAGCCGCTCCGGTGGCGGGTTGAGCATCGCAACGATGTTGTCGAGTCCGCCCGCGACAGCCTCCTGCAGGCGGCGTCCGGTGGTGACGTGGACGGGGCGGCCCACCTCGTTCAACACGATCCGGTGCCGCGCGGCCAACAGTTGCGGCGCGCTGATTCCGGGCAGCACGTCGTAGTCCACGTTCATTCCGAGGTCGCGGATGCGTTCTACGATGCGGATGGTCGAGTCATACAAGGACGGATCGCCCCAGACCAGGAATGCCGCGGTGCCGCCGCGCTGCTGGAGAATTCTCGCGTACCGCGCCGCCCGGGCTGCATGCCAGTCTGAGACCGCCCTCTCGTATCCGGCGGTGGTCAATCGATCCGAGCGGTCGCGTGGCGGGTCGTGCAGGGCCACCACTTCGGCCGGCCCTCCCGGTCCGGCGTTGTCCGCGACGATGGCGCGGCGCAGATCCAACAGTCCGTCATCGTCGCTTCCGTCGCCCTTATCCGCCGCGAGCACATAGTCCACGGACCGGAGCGCTTCGGCGGCCTCGGTGGTGACGTGCTGGGGTCCCATCCCCACGCCCAGGATGCGCACCCGCACCATCACCGGTCCTCCAGCTCACCCTCGACCTCCAGATAGGCCTGCTTCAGCGCGGCCATGGTGTCCGGCGACGGCTCTGCCCACAGGCCCCGGTCGGCAGCCTCGTGCAGCCGTTCGACGATGCCGTGCAGCGCCCATGGGTTGGAGGTGTCAAGGAACTTCCGTGTGGCGGGGTCGAGTACGTATTCCTGCGCGAGCTTCTCATACATCCAGTCATGCACGACGCCGGCGGTCACGTCGAAACCGAAGAGGTAATCGACCGTGGCGGCCAGCTCGAACGCACCCTTGTAGCCGTGTCGGCGCATCGCCGAGATCCACCGGGGGTTCACCACGCGGGCGCGGAAGACGCGGGCGGTCTCCTCGGACAGAGTTCGGGTACGCACCGCGTCGGGTGTCGTCGAATCACCTACGTATGCCTTGGGGTCCGAGCCAGTCAGCGCGCGGACGGTTGCGATCATGCCGCCGTGGTACTGGAAGTAGTCGTCGCTGTCGGCGATGTCGTGTTCGCGAGTGTCGACGTTCTTGGCGGCGACCTTGATGCGTGCGTAGTTGGTGCGCATGTCGTCAGCCGCTGCGACCCCGTCTAGCCCGCGGCCGTACGCGAACCCGCCCCAGGCTGTGTACACCTCGGCGAGATCCTTGTCGTCGCGCCAGGTGCCGCATTCGACGACCTGCAAGATACCCGCACCATAGGCTCCTGGCTTGGAGCCGAAAATTCTTGCAGTGGAACGTCTTTGGTCACCATGCGCGGCCAGGTCGGCGCGGGCGTGTGCAGCGACGAAATTCTTGGCGTCAGGTTCGTCGAGGGTCGCGACCATGCGCACAGCATCGTCGAGCATTGTCACGACATGCGGGAACGCGTCGCGGAAGAATCCCGAGATGCGCACCGTCACGTCGATGCGCGGCCGACCCAGCTCCTCCAATGAGATGACTTCCAGCTTGCTGACACGCCGGGATGCATCGTCCCATTCAGGCCGAACTCCAAGTAGGGCAAGCACTTCCGCAACATCGTCGCCAGACGTGCGCATGGCGCTGGTGCCCCAAATCGACAGGCCGACTGATTCCGGGTAGATGCCGGTGTCATCGACGTAGCGCTTGATCAGCGATTCGGCCATCGCGTGGCCGGTCTGCCAGGCCAGCCGTGAGGGCACGGCCCGGGGGTCGACGGTGTAGAAGTTACGGCCAGTCGGGAGCACGTTGGCCAGTCCGCGCAGCGGCGAACCCGACGGGCCCGGTCGCACAAATCCGCCTGCGAGAGCGTGCAATACAGCGTCGATTTCGTGGGCGGTGCCCGCCAGCCGCGGCACTACATCCGTCGCGGCGAAGCGCAGTACCTTACGCACGTCGGGCGCCTCGTGCAGGGCATCGACAGCGCCGGGATCCCAACCCGTGGACTCCATCGCCACCACGAGCGCCCGAGCGCGCGCCTCGATCTCGTCGACGGCGGCGACCTCCGCGCCCTCCTTCAAACCGAGTGCGGCCCGCAGACCGGGCGCCGCGTGATCACGGCCGCCCCACACCTGCGCGGCGCGCAGGATGGCGAGCACTAGGTTGACTCGCGCCTCTCCCACAGGCGCGCCACCGAGGATGTGCAGGCCGTCGCGGATCTGGGCGTCCTTGATCTCACACAGCCATCCGTCCACGTGCAGTAGAAAGTCATCGAACTCCTCGTCGTCCGGGCGCTCATCCAGACCCAGATCGCGATGCATCTCCGCGGCACGCATGAGGCTCCAGATCTCGCCGCGGATGGCCGGCAGCTTTGCCGGATCCATCGCCGCGATGTTCCCGTACTCATCCAACAATTGCTCGAGCCGAGCGATATCGCCGTAGCTCTCCGCCCGCGCCATCGGCGGAATTAGGTGGTCGACGACGGTCGCGTGTGCACGGCGCTTGGCCTGCGCACCCTCGCCGGGATCGTTGACCAGGAACGGATACACCAACGGGAGGTTGCCAATGGTCGCGTCGGTGGCGCACGCGGCAGACAACGCGGCGTTCTTGCCCGGCAGCCATTCCAGCGAGCCGTGCTTGCCTAGGTGCACGACTGCGTTTGCGCCGAAGCCGTGTTCCAGCCACCGGTAGGCGGCCAGGTAGGGGTGACTCGGCGCCATGTCGGGGTCGTGGTAGATCGACACCGGGTTCTCGCCGAATCCGCGCGGCGGTTGAATCATCAGCACGACGTTGCCCGACCGCAACGCTGCGAGCACAATGTCACCCGCGCCGTCGACGAACAGGCTGCCAGGCGCCTCCCCCCACGTCCGCGTCATCGCATCGCGCAGCTCCCGCGGTAGGTTCGCGGTCCAGCCGGCGTACTGCTGCGCCGTGACCGTGACGTGGGCGTCGCTCAATTTTGTTGCGGTGAGCCAGTTCTCATCCTGACCGCCAGCATCGATAAGGGTGTGGATCAGCCGGTCGCCGGCTTCGCTCTCGTCGTCGATGCCCAGTACACCGAACCCGTCGCCCACGTCGTAGCCCTCTTGGGCGAGGCGGCGCAACAGGCGCACCGCTGAGGCCGGCGTGTCCAGACCGACCGCGTTGCCGACGCGGGAGTTTTTGGTGGGGTAGGCCGACAACACCAGGGCAAGCCTTTTCTCGCCGTTGGGGATTCGGCGTAAACGCGCATGGTTCACGGCGATACCCGCAACGCGCACGCAACGCTCTCTGTCGGCGACGTAACGGGGCAGCCCGTCGGCGTCTATCTCCTTGAACGAGAACGGCGCGGTGATGATGCGGCCGTCGAATTCCGGGATCGCTATTTGAGTCGCGGAGTCCAGCGGTGTGACCCCGTCGTCGTTCGACTGCCATTCCTCGCGCGACGACATCAGGCACAGGCCTTGGAGGCACGGGATGTCCAGCGCGGCGATCCGTTCGATGTCCCAGGACCCATCGTCCTCCCCCGCCACCGCGCTGGCAGGCCTCGAACCGCCGGCCGCCAGCACGGTGACGACCAGGGCGTCGAAGGTGCTCAGGACGTCGAACAGCTCCTGCGGCGCAGTGCGCAGCGACGACGCGAACACCGGAACTCCGACCATGTCACCCGTGGCGTCGATCGCGTCGGCGAGGGCATGCGCAAACGCCGAATTGCCGCTCACTTCGTGAGCACGGTAGTAAAGAATGCCCACCCGGGGTTGGGTTTCGTTGACCGGCCGCTCGGCAAGTCCCCATTCGGGGATGACGACGGGTTCCTCGAAGCCGTCGCCAGTGAGCAGCACTGTGTCACATAGGAAGGCGTGTAGCTGCGCGAGGTTCGCCGGACCGCCCTCGGTGAGATATGAATGCGCCTGCGCTGCAATCCCTATGGGGACAGTGGAGTGCTCCATCAGTTCGGCGCTCGGTTGCCGCTCGCCGCCGAGCACTACCAACGGCAGCCCGCTGGCACGGAGCAACTTGAGTTCCTCGGTGATCTGACCCGAGGACCCGAGGACCCGTAGGACAACGAGAGCTGCGCCGTCGAGTACCGGCGCGATGGGCTGGCGGGCGGGATTGCCGAGACTGAACTTCGCTCTACTCGCGCGGGCCGACAGCAGATCCGTGTCGGACGTCGATAAAAGCGCGATATTGCGCGATTGGACAGAGTCCATAGGTCCTCCTAGGGGTTCTCGCCCCTTGCGGTCGGATGGCCTCGTGACCAGTGTCTGGCTACTGGCGCGCCGGGTAGGCGGCCTTCACAGTGGCGGAACCGCCCCGGATTTCCACCGGGTTCCAGCGCCACGAGACGTGCTCTGTGATACTAGTCCAAGCCTGCCTGCCTACCGCAAGCAATATCCTGGTGCCCTCGGCGAGCGACCCGCGCACCGCGGCGCTAGTAACCGAGCGTCGCCTGCGACTGCGATTCATGGTCACGGCCAACCGGGGCCCAGGAGGTCTCGATCGCACGCCGCCTGTCGTCGCGTCCGCCTGATGCCAATTTATGGTGATGTCGGTCAGGAAGCGGCCTGTCGTTCACGCAGTGGGGCTTACCTCGGCAACCAGGGGCTCTGGCGCAGAAGGGATGCCTGGATCTGCGGCAAGTTAACCGCGGGCAGCGGCAGCCGCCAACGCCGCCAAAACCCGTTCACGGGAAGGCACATCGAGCCGACAAGCTTCGCCGACCGATGCTGCTCCGGGATTCATCACGTCAACACCATCGATCAGCACGCTCGGCGAGTGGTATGTCCCAATCCGTTCGATGACTGTCGCCTCAACGCCGGTAACTGCCAAGCAATCCTTCAGCATTTGTCGAGCAGAGTCCGCATTCGGGCACCGAGGACTTGTCCTCAATTCAACGTACATACGGCGCACCTTCCAACACAGGTCTGGCAATTGAGTCTACGAGAGCGAGGTGCCACATTCCCGTATTCTTTGGGCCACGAGCAACGACACGATGGTCTCGCTAATGCAGGTGCGGTGATGCGGGCTTCGCTGGTGGATGTGCCAATCTGCTTCGCTGCGACAAGTCTCGTACATCGCGATGAGTCCGCGTCAGCGATGCTGCAATGCGCCGCAAATCCGATGGAGGAGCCCGGCTCTGCGCGGGCCGTTTCCCGTGCTCGTACAGTGCTGCTGCGACGATGTCACAGGTGCGGGGACGCACCTGGTGATCGGCGATCACCACGTATGGCTCGGGATTCACGGCAATGACACTTCGATAAGTCCATTCGCATCTATGCTCCGACGAACGAGATTTGAATGCGCAATCCGTGGATTGACGTCATGACCATCCTTCGAATTCCCCGTCGTGAAAGCCCAGTCAGGTTCGGCGAAGTATGTCGTGTCGCGCGGCGTGTCATCGGCCAAGCTTGTAAAACCAGAAGCCGAATTCGGGTTATGCAATGTGTTTTCCGATCAAAACGCCGCTCCTGGGCTGCGAGTCAACATACTATGGGAGGTCACGGGTGGCCCAGTTACAGGGTTCCTGCCGACTGTTGCCCATTCCACCCAGAAAGCTTCGGCTCCATGCTAATGGCGACCCCCCCGGCATTTGATGAGCGCCGGGCCGCACGCGCGCCGGCACGGCGTGTACTGGCCATCGGCGCGCGGAACACACCGCGCGCCGTTCGCTCGCGAACAACCAAGTGAGGTAGGTATGACTTCCGTTCTGATCGCCGTCACTGGCGTCGATTACTGGACGCTGGCAGACGGCACCAAACATTCTTGTGGGTACTGGCCCGAGGAGCTCGCCACTCCCCACCGAGTGTTCGCTGAGGCGGGATTCGACATCACTATTGCCACACCCGGTGGGGTGACGCCAACCGACGACAAAGCGGGATACACCCCGGAAATGAACGGCGGCAGCGTCGAGGCCGGAGAGGCGATCGCCGCCTACATTGCCTCCATCGGCGATGAACTCAACAGTGCCAAGGTCCTCGAAGACCTCGACCCGACCGACTTCGATCTCGTGTTTATGCCTGGGGGCCACGGACCGATGGAAGACCTCGCGGTGTCTGAGCGCTTCGGGGCGATGGTGCGAGCGTTCGCCGACTCAGGTAAGCCTGTGGCAGCGGTGTGCCACGGCCCGGCGGCCTTGCTGGCGGCCCGCTCCGATGACGGCAACTGGCTGTTCTCCGGCTACCAAATAACAGCCTTCAGCAATGTCGAAGAGGACCAGGTGGGCCATGCCGAGTCGGCGGCATGGCTGCTGGAAGATCGGCTCAAGGCTGAAGGTGGTCTATACACCTCAGCCGCCGAGCCTTGGGGTGAGCGAGTCGTGGTCGACCGAAATCTCTACACCGGCCAAAATCCGGCATCATCTGAAGCCCTGGCGCGCCGCCTGGTCGCCGACTTTTAGCCGGACCCGACGCGCTCTTGTAGGGCTTGGGGATCGATCTCACCTACCTCCAACCGAAGGTCGGCGTTGGACCGTGTCCTGTGCAGCACTATCGGGCGGCCGTGCATGGCCAGAACTGCAGCGACACACTGCCCCTTTTGCATAACCGCGTACTCGCGTGAAGTCACCGGGTGGCGGCGTTTGAACTCGTTGATGAAGTGCGACAGACGTTGAATAGCCCGCCCGACGGGCGGCTTCGCTGACCCTTCGGGCCGTCCCTCGACTAGCAAAACCCGCGCCCGCTCCAGGCGCACGCTCACTAATTGGTAGGGGCTGACGCCGATCGATTCGCGGAACAGATGGGCGAACACCGACGGGCTCACACACACGTGTTCGGCCAATCCATTGACGACAGGCTCTTCTAGGTGCGCACGGACGTATTCGACCGCGGCGCTGACCGGTGGAATCGATCTCGCTCGAGGCGGACTCGATCAGGTGATGGCACTGCTCTACCCTGCGATAGCCGGTAGACGGTACCCGTAAATCCATGGGAGCAGCCAACACCCGCCGGTCAGCGCCGGTGTCGACCGCTGCAGAAATAGCAGTGTTGCGCCCATCAAGTTCTTATCCGTCGGACAGACGTGGGCATCTAGGCGGGGTACAGACACCGAGGGTTTGCGGATTACACTAGTTTGCTCTATAGCCGCATTACAGTCAGTTCTCCCGAATCATTCTGTGAATAAATGCATTTCGCTATACCACTTATGGTCGGCGACTGACGGATACTTAGCCAGGAGAGCAATGCTCTAGTTTATTCGCATCCGCCGCTGTCGGCGCGATGCTCTTACGGAATTTCTTTCCGGTTGAAGCGGCGCAGACATGCGTGGTGGATAACATTCGTTATCCATGAATGTAAGTTGGTTATTCGCATGTGATGCGAATACGTCTGCTTGTGATACTGCCCCG
>CAZOIX010000158.1:0-7628 GCA_964579685.1 uncultured Mycobacterium sp. | reverse complement strand
GAAGGCGGTGTTCCTGCCGACCGTGTTGCCGCCCAGGCATTCTCGTCGTTCAACAGCGCGACCGTGGTCACCGTCCCGAAAAACGTCGTCTGTGAAACGCCCATCGAGATCGGGGTCACCGGGCCCGGCGAAGGTGCGACGGCCTACGGCCACCTGCAGGTGCGGGTGGGCGAGCTCGGCGAGGCCGTCGTCGTCATCGATCAGCGGGGCAGCGGAACCTACGCCGACAACATCGAATTCGTCGTCGAGGACGCCGCGCGGCTGACCGTCGTCTCGATTGCCGATTGGGCCGACGACGCGGTGCACGTGAGCAGCCACCACGCCGCGCTGGGTAAGGACGCGGTGCTGCGGCATGTGGCCGTCACCCTCGGCGGTGACCTGGTGCGGCTCACCGCGCGGGCCAAGTTCTGCGCCCCCGGCGGCGACGCCGAGCTGCTCGGCCTCTATTTCGCCGACGACGGACAGCACTTCGAATCACGCCTGCTGGTCGACCATGCGCAGCCGAACTGCCGCTCACATGTGACGTATAAAGGCGCGCTGCAGGGCGATCCGGATTCCGCCAAGCCCGATGCACACACGGTGTGGATCGGCGACGTGCTGATCCGGGCGGCGGCGACGGGCACCGACACCTTCGAGACCAACCGCAACCTGGTGCTCACCGACGGCGCACGCGCCGACTCGGTGCCCAACCTCGAGATCGAGACGGGCGAGATCGCCGGCGCCGGACACGCCAGCGCCACCGGACGTTTCGACGACGAGCAGTTGTTCTATCTGCAGGCACGGGGCATCCCCGAGGACCAGGCCCGGCGACTCGTCGTGCGCGGTTTCTTCGGCGAGCTGATCGGCAAGATCGCGGTGCCCGCAGTGCGCGAGCGCCTCACCGAGGCCATCGAACACGAACTACAGATCACGGAATCAAGGACAGCCACCTCATGACCACACTGGAAATCAAGGACCTTCACGTCAGCGTCGTCTCCAAGGAAGACGGCACCGACATCCCGATCCTCAAGGGCGTCACACTCACGGTGAAGTCCGGGGAGACGCACGCTCTCATGGGTCCCAACGGGTCCGGGAAGTCGACGCTGTCCTACGCGGTGGCCGGACACCCCAAGTACACCGTCACGTCCGGTTCGATCACGCTGGACGGTCAGGACGTCCTCGCGATGAGCGTCGACGAGCGCGCCCGCGCCGGACTGTTTCTCGCAATGCAATACCCCGTCGAGGTGCCCGGCGTGTCGATGTCGAATTTCCTCCGCACCGCTGCCACCGCCGTGCGCGGTGAGGCGCCGAAGCTGCGGCACTGGGTCAAAGAGGTCAAGAGCGCCATGGAAGGCCTCGACATCGACCCGTCGTTCTCCGAACGCAGTGTCAACGAAGGCTTTTCCGGTGGCGAGAAGAAGCGCCACGAGATCCTCCAGCTCGAGCTGCTCAAGCCGAAGATCGCGATCCTCGACGAGACCGACTCCGGTCTGGACGTCGACGCGCTGCGCGTGGTGAGTGACGGCGTCAACCGGTACGCCGAGGCCGCTGACGGCGGGCTGCTGCTGATCACGCACTACACGCGCATCCTGCGCTACATCGAGCCGCAGTTCGTGCACGTGTTCGTGGGCGGCCGCATCGTCGAGTCCGGCGGACCCGAGTTGGCCGAGGAACTCGATGCGAACGGATACGAACGCTTTACCCAGGCGGTCGGAGCCTGACATGACCACGTCGGTCGAGAAGTCGGCACAGGCCCTCGATCTCAACCTGGATGTCACCCGGATCAGGGCCGACTTCCCGATACTGCAGCGCGTCATGCGCGGCGGAAAACGGTTGGCGTATCTGGACTCCGGAGCCACCTCGCAGCGACCGCTGCAGGTTCTCGACGCCGAGCGCGACTTTCTGACCACCTCCAACGGCGCCGTGCACCGCGGTGCGCACCAGCTGATGGAGGAATCCACCGACGCCTACGAACACGGACGCGCCGACATCGCGACCTTCGTCGGCGCCGACACCGACGAACTCGTGTTCACGAAGAACGCCACCGAAGCCATCAACCTGGTGTCCTACTCAGTCGGCGACGATCGTTTCCCGGGGGCGGTGGGCCCCGGCGATGTCATCGTCACGACGGAGCTGGAGCACCACGCCAACCTCATCCCCTGGCAGGAACTGGCGCGGCGCACCGGTGCGACGTTGAAGTGGTACGGGGTTACGGACGAGGGTCGGATCGACGTCGATTCGCTGGAACTCGACGAGCGTGTCAAAGTAGTTGCTTTCAGCCATCATTCCAATGTCACGGGAGCGATCGCGCCGGTCGATGAGCTCGTCGCGCGGGCCAAGGCGGTGGGCGCCCTGACCGTGCTGGACGCCTGCCAGTCGGTGCCGCACCAACCGGTCGACTTCCATGCGCTCGGCGTTGATTTCGCCGCTTTCTCCGGACACAAGATGTTGGGGCCCAACGGTATCGGCGTGCTGTACGGGCGGCGCGACCTGCTCGACAAGCTGCCTCCGTTCATCACCGGCGGATCGATGATCGAGACGGTGACGATGGAGCAGACCACCTACGCACCAGCTCCGCAGCGCTTCGAGGCTGGTACGCCGATGACCTCCCAGGTGGTCGGACTCGCCGCGGCGGCGCGGTATCTGACCGAGATCGGCATGGCCGCCGTCGAGGCGCACGAAGCCGAATTGGTGGCCGCTGCGCTGAAGGGGCTCTCGGCGATCGACAGCGTGCGCATCATCGGACCGGCGTCACTCGAGAACCGCGGTTCGCCGGTGTCATTCGTGCTCGACGGCGTCCACGCCCACGATGTGGGTCAGGTGCTCGACGACGAGGGCGTCGCGGTGCGCGTGGGGCACCACTGCGCGTGGCCGCTGCACCGACGGTTCGGGATCGCGGCGACGGCACGGGCGTCATTCGCCGTCTACAACACGCTCGACGAGGTCGATCGCCTCGTCGCCGGGGTCGCCAGGGCCGTGGAGTTCTTTGCATGAGGCTCGAGCAGATGTATCAGGAAGTGATCCTCGATCACTACAAGCACCCGCACAACCGGGGCCTGCGCGAGCCCTACCACGCGCAGTCATACCAAGTGAACCCGACGTGCGGCGACGAGGTGACGCTGCGGGTGAGGCTGTCCGATGATGGTGAGCAGGTCGCCGACATCTCCTACGATGGGCAGGGCTGTTCGATCAGCCAGGCGTCGACCTCGGTGCTCACCGATCAGCTGATCGGACAGGACACCGGCACGGCGCTCAAGACGGTCGCGGCGTTCACCGAGATGATTTCGTCCCGCGGTGCGGTCGAGGGCGATGAAGAAGTGATCGGAGACGGCATCGCGTTCGCGGGTGTCTCGAAGTATCCGGCGCGAGTGAAATGCGCGCTTCTGGGTTGGATGGCCTTCAAGGACGCGCTAGCGCAGGCCAGTGAGGAGATGTCAGATGAGCGACACCGCAGTGCCTAGCGAGGAGATGCTCGCCGACCTGGAAGAGGCGATGCGCGACGTCGTGGATCCCGAACTCGGGATCAACGTCGTCGACCTCGGTCTGGTCTACGGCCTGAACGTCGAGAAGGGGGAGGGCGGCGACGTGGCGTTGATCGACATGACGCTGACGTCGGCGGCCTGCCCGTTGACCGACGTGATCGAGGACCAGTCGCGGACCGCGCTGGTGGGTAGCGGTCTCGTCAACGAGATCAAGATCAATTGGGTGTGGAACCCGCCGTGGGGACCGGACAAGATCACGGAAGACGGCCGCGAGCAGCTACGCGCATTGGGCTTCACGGTCTGAGCCCGCGGCCGTCCGTCAGCGATCAACAGACGATCTGACCGCCGAACAGGCCGGTACCGCATTCGAAGGCCGAGCCCGGCGGGATGTTCGGGCCATCCCAGACATTGCTGGGGCTGTAGTCGATGGAGCCGTCGAGATTCGTGGTTGCCACGTTGCCCATCCCCATGCGCACGTACTGCCAGGTGTGGCAGATGTTCATGTCCCACACATAGCCGGCCCCGGGGCCACTCGGGGAATACATCGATTGCCCTGGACACCATTGATGGGGCACCGATGGCGCGGCCGCTGCGGTGCCCGCGGCCACGCCCATCCCTGCCGCCGCGAGACCGGCGCACGCCAGCACCCCCGCGAGTATCCGTGTTGTGGCCATGCGTACTTCCCGTCGTTTATGCGCAGCCTCGATGACTGCGTCGTCGAGGGAAGTACATCCCGACGGCCTTGGCGAATTCTTGACGCCGTCTAGCGGAGCCGGTCAGCCAGTTCACGTAGATCTGCGACGACGACGTCGGGCGCAGGTAACTCGGGCATGATGAGCGGCGCGTTGCCCGGACGGGTGATCAGCGCACCGCCGAATCCGGCGACCTGGGCACCGATGGTGTCCCATACGTGTGCTGCGACCATCATGCAGTCCGCCGGCGTCACTCCCAGTTGTTCGGCGACGCCGGTGTACAGCTGTCGGGACGGCTTGAACACGCGCCAGGCGTCGACGCTGAACTGCGTCTCGAAGAAGTCGGCGAGGCCGGCGTTTGCCAGTGGCGTCGGTACACCGGGCCGCGGCGGGGAATTGGTCAGGGTGACAAGGCGATAGCCGAGCGAGCTCAGGGCTTCAAGGCCGGTAGAGACGTCGGGGTGGGCGGGCATCGTGCGCATTCCTGACGCGAGTTCGTCGAGATCAGCTGCGGTGATCTGCATCTGATGACTGTGGCCGATCATCCGCAGAACCGCTTGCCCGAGGGTGAAGAAGTCGACGTAGCGCTCCGCCACGGTGACCGTCATCTAGTACAGGACGAGTTGGTTGAACCACTCGCGGAGTACGCCGCGATCGCCGAACGTCCTGGTGAAAAACGGCTCGAGCGAGGTGATGTCGATCAGTGTCTCGTTCACGTCGAAGACCAGAACCGAGGGTCGGTCAGCCATCCCGGTGGTTCCTTTCCTGAAGGACCCAGTTGTTGCCGTCGGGATCGTCGAAGTCGGCGAAGCTGGCGTAGTCCGACCTGTGCGGGTCCACTCCCAGGTTGAAGCGACCGCGCCAGTGACCCTCATCGACGTCCTTGTGCCGGATGGACGTCACGCCGACGCCGCGGTCGACGAGTTCGTCGCGTGCCGCGATGACGTCGTCGACCACCAGATACAGCCCCCGCACCGAACCGGGGCGCGCGTCGGTGATTCCGATGCCGAATTGTATCGAGGTGCTCGAGCCCGGAGGAGTGAGCTGGACGACGCGAAAGTCGGCGGTGGGTGCGTAGTCGACATCGAGCGTGAACCCGAGCCTGTCCCGGTAGAAATCCAGCGACTTGTCCGGATCCGTGACGGGCAGGATGACGACTTCCACTGCGGCGTTCACGATGCGCTCCGCGTGCGGGTGCGCAGAATTTCACGGGAGTCGAGGTCGCGATCGACACCGTGCGGGACGACAGTTTGCCCTGGTTCAAGGTGAAGGCGCCGACCGTCGAGCCAGACCTCGACCTTGTCGGGCTCGAAGGACACCAGATTGCTGATGTGTGTTGACTCTTGCCACGCGTCGATGTACGACCAGGCGGCCCTCTTGTGGTCTCCGATCGAGTAGTAGTCGGCCAACCCCTTGTACGGGCAGAATGTTTGGCCCTCAACGTGTTCGAGTTGTGTCTCGTCGATATCGTCGCGCGGCACATACCAGCGCGGGGCGAAGCCCGACTCGTAGAGCACCTTCGGACGCCGAGAGTCGGCGATCACCTTGTCGCCATCGCGGACGACCAGATGGCGGGAGGTGTTGCGGATGTCGACCCGGTGGTACGGATCTGCTGCGTGTCCGACGATACGGTCGTCCTCTTCGTAGAATCCGTCCATCGCCCGCCATGCGAACGCGACGCGGTCGGTGAGCTCGGCGGCGTACGACGGAAGCGCCGTGTGCTGCCAGGCGGCGTGGGGGATGCTCCGCTCACCGACCACCACGGTGTACCAACGCATCTCACCGAGCTCGCCGTGCTGGGTGACGCGGTCCTCGGCGACCAGCAGCCCGTCTGAGATGTCGTTGCACGGGAAGTACGCGACGGGGTAGCGGCCCGGTTCGTGCAGGGCCAAGACATTCTCGCTGTCGGCGATCCACTGATCAGCTACGCGCACCCGCATCCGTCGGCGCAGCGGCTCGGCGAACACCAGATGTTCAGGCATCGGTTGCGGGGTCAGGAAACGGCCGATCGTTCCCGCCCCGAGCGGACCCTGTTGCCATGCCAATCCCATTGTCGTAGACCTTCTCTCGTTACTGGGCGTTGATTCGCTGCAGAAAGCCGCGGATCAGGTCGGCGACCTCGTCGGCCGCGGTCTCCAGCAGGAAGTGGCCGCCGTCGAGCAGGTGGATCTCGGCATCGTGTGCGTCCTTACCGAAGGCGCGAGCGCCGTCCGGTCCGAATATCGGGTCACCCTGACCCCACACGGCCAGCAGCGGGACCTTGCTTGTTCGCAGATAGTCGTGCAGCGCCGGATACATCGCCACGTTGGTTGAATAGTCGCGGAAGAGGGCGAGCTGAATCTGGTCGCTACCCGGGCGGCTCATCAGCGCCGCGTCATGAAACCAGGTATCCGGGCTCACCAGCGATTCGTCACCGACGCCGGTCAGGTACTGCCATCTGATGCCCTCGACGCTGAGCGCGGTGCGTACGCCGGCCTCGGTGTCGGGCGTCTGTTCGCGCTGGTAATCCCACACCGTTGTCCAGAAGCTCTCGACAAAGCCCTCGTCGTAACCATTGCCGTTCTGCGTGACGATCGCGGTGACCGCGTCGGAGTGCCGAAGGGCCAACCGCCACCCGATCGGGGCGCCGTAGTCCTGGACGTAGACGGCATATCGGGTCACCCCCAACTGGCCGAGCAGTCCTTCGGTGAGATCGGCCAGGGCATCGAAGGTGTAGTCGAACTGCTCGACAGAGGGTGCGTCGGACAGCCCGAATCCGAGGTGATCGGGCGCGACCACGTGGTAGCGGTCGGCCAACCGGGGGATCAGATCGCGGAACATGAACGAACTGGTGGGGAAGCCGTGCAGCAGCACCAGCGTCGGTGCGTCCTGCGGACCCGCCTCGCGGTAGAACAGCCGATGACCGCCGACCGTGGCGTAACGATGATGCACCCGGACTCGCATTCCTAACTCCCTTGATTAGTTTTATTGGTTAGTGACAGTCAACTCCAGCCGATGTAACCTGTCAATAGCAATTTGGAGGTTAGATATGGACTTGGTGACGGCAGGGCCGGGCGATGAGGCGTTGTTGCTGGATCTGCTCAACACCACGCCCGTGATCGACGGGGTCGTGCACGACACTCTCGGAGACCCGGCAGAGGTGAGAGCGTGGATGCGTGCACACGGAGTAACGGCAACGAAGAACGAGGCGGCCGCGCTGCTCGACGCGCGTTCGACGCTGCAGAAGGTCGTGCGCGGAGAGGTCGGCCCGCAAGCGCTCAAGCGGTTCGTCGAGAGCGTCCGCCTGCGGCCGGTGGTAGCCGGCGACGGGGTGGACTGGCGGCTGGATGTCGAAGGTGGCGCCACCGGCGCGGCGCGGGCGGTGCTGGCGTGGGACGCGCTGCGCATCGACAGCCCCGGCCGGCTGAGGCCGTGTGCGAACACCGATTGCCAACTGTTTCTCATCGATCGCAGCAAGCCCAACACCGCCAGGTGG
>CAZOIX010000157.1:2111-7644 GCA_964579685.1 uncultured Mycobacterium sp. | reverse complement strand
CTCGAGGAACCTGCGCTCGTCGAGGCGTTTGCGTCGCATCCAGCCGGTGACCTCGTCATTGCACTTGCTGGTGTTGCATGTTGCGCACGCCGGCACGACGTTGTCCACCGTGTACCGCCCGCCCCGGGAGATCGCCATGACACAGTCGCGTTGCAGCGCACCGCCGGTCGCACCGCAATAGGCGCAACCGTTCCAGGCCGCCTTGAGCGCCGCCCACTGCTCGGCGGTCAGGTCGTGCTCGACGGCGGCCATCCGCCGTTTGCGCTTGCGGGCCGCCCGTGCTCGCCTGCTCCGACTGACCGCCACGGGCAAAGCATGCCGCGCGAGCGTGCGCAAACTGCTGCAACAGCGCGGCGTGTCGTGTGCAGACACACACGGTCGCGGGATTACGAGACGTCGAATTGCCGTGCGCGCAGTGAGCGCTCCACACCGGCCCGTCCCTCGAGTACGAGCCGGCGCAACGATGGCGGCACGTCCGGGTCGGACAGGAACTCGTCGGCGGCATCCAGGCCCTCCTGGCTGATGTCCCACGACGGGTACAGTCCGACCACCACGGTCTGTGCCACCTCGCTGGACCGTCGCTGCCAGACTCCGGAGATGGCACCGAAGTACTTGTCCCGGAACGGCTTCAGAAGTTCAGCCTGGCCCGGGCGGACGAAACCGACGATGATCGATCGCGCGGTGACGTTGGCCAGCGTGTCGTCCTCGATGACCTCACGCCAGTCCGCCTCCTTGACCGCCAGTTGCGGACGTGCCGCGGCGGCCTGCGCGGCGTGCCGCCCGCCTGCGGCAGTCGGATCGCGTTCGGCCTCCGCGTCGATAAAGGGCGTCTCGGGACCGTCCGCGTCCAGCACCCCGGCAGACGCCAGCGCGGTGACGATGCGCCATCGCAGATCGGTGTCGATGACCAGGCCTGGCATGTTCACCGCCGCGGGCTCGTTGTCCAGCAGCGTCGACAGCACCGCGATGTGGTTCGGCGAAAGCACCGACGCACACAGCGCGTTGACGAAGGCCAGTTGATGGTCTGAGCCCGGCTGTGATTCACGGGCCAGGTCCAGCAGCGCATCTGAAAACGCCGGCCAACCGTTCTCTGCCGCCCAGTCGGGGTCGGCATAGGAGCCCAGCGCGGTCTGCGCCTGCAAGAGCAGGCGCTGTGCCACCCCCACTTCGGATTCGGCATGCACACCGCTGATCACCAGCGCGACGAAGTCGCGGGCCTTGAGTTCGGCGTCGCGGGTCATCTCCCAGGCTGCCGACCACGCCAGCGTGCGGGGCAACGGATCGGCGATGTCGGCGATCCGTGTGAGCACCGTCTGCAACGACTCCGGGTCAAGCCGCAGCGAGCAGTACGTCAGGTCGTCGTCGTTGACCAGGATGAGCTGGCCGCGCGAAACCCCTTGCAGTGCAGAAACTTCGGTGATGTCACCCTCGACGTCGAGCTCTTCGCGATGGGTCCGCACCAGCTTGCCACTGCCGTCGTCGTCGTAGATTCCGACCGCGAGGCGGTGCACCCGGGTCTCGCCGGCACCTGGCTGGGCCCCGCTCTGCGCGATCGCGAAGCGGGTGAACCGGCCGTCGGCGTCGACGTCGAAGTCGGGTCGAAGTGTATTGAGCCCGGTGGTCTTGAGCCACTGTCTACCCCAACCGGACAGATCGCGTCCGGACGCCTTCTCCAAGGCGCCCAGCAGATCGCCGAAGGTCGCGTTCGCAAAAGCGTGGTCTCGGAAGTAATCCCGCAGTCCGGACAGGAACTCCTCCAGCCCCACGTAGGCGACGAGCTGTTTGAGCACACTGGCGCCCTTGGCGTACGTGATGCCGTCGAAGTTCACCTCGACCGCGGCCAGATCCGGGATATCGGCGGCCACCGGATGCGTCGATGGCAGCTGGTCCTGTCGATAGGCCCACGACTTCTCGGAGTTGGCGAAGGTCGTCCACGCCTGGGTGTATTCGGTGGACTCGGCCTGGCACAGCACCGATGCGAACGTCGCGAACGACTCGTTGAGCCACAGGTCGTCCCACCAAGCCATCGTGACGAGGTCGCCGAACCACATATGCGCCATCTCGTGCAGAACGGTCTCGGCGCGTCGCTCATACGATGCCCGGGTCACCTTGCTGCGAAAGACGTAGTCCTCCAAAAATGTCACGGCGCCTGCGTTTTCCATCGCACCCGCGTTGAACTCGGGAACGAACAACTGGTCGTACTTTCCGAACGCGTACGGGACGCCGAAGTTGCGGTGGTAGAAGCCGAACCCCTGCTTCGTCTCGGTGAACAGCCGCTCGGCATCCATGAACTCGGCCAGCGACGTGCGGCAGAACAGGCCCAGCGGAATGTCGCCGTGCTCGTCGCTGTAGGAGTCGTCCCAGCGGGTATACGGGCCGGCGATCAGCGCCACCAGGTAGGTGCTCATCTTCGGTGTGACGACGAAGATGTGCCGCTTGGCTGCGTCCGCATCCTCGACGCGTTCGGTGGCGCCGTTGGAGACGACCTGCCAGTGCGATGGCGCCGTGACGGTCACCTCGAAGGTCGCCTTGAGGTCGGGCTGATCGAAGCATGCGAACATCCGCTTCGCATCGGCGGTCTCGAACTGCGAATAGACATACACCTCGTCGTCGACCGGGTCGACGAACCGGTGCAGGCCTTCGCCGGTGTTGGAGTAGGCGCAGTCGGCGTCGACAACGAGGACGTTGTGAGCGGCCAATCCCGTCAGCGCAATACCGGTGGCTTCGTCGTATCCCGACACGTCGATGTCGCGGCCGTTGAGGATAGCGCTGCGCACGCGGTCGGCGGCGATGTCGATGTAGGTGTCGGCGCCGGGCAGCGCCTCGAACTCGACGGTCGTCACCGATCGGAACGTGCGTTCGCCGGGCTTGCCGTCGCCGTCGGTCAGATCGAGGTCGATGCGGTAGTTGTCGACGGTGACCAGTGCAGCGCGTTCGACCGCCTGGTCGCGGGTGAGGTTGGGGAGTGCCACGCATCCAACCTAGTGGCCGGTCGGTGGCGAGGCTGGCTACAGCCCCGGTATCCCCAACCCGCTCAACCCGCTCAACCCGCTCAGGCCGTTCAGGCCGTTCAGCCCGCTGAGCCCTTCGAGGATCGTGCCGTTGCCGATCTGGCTCATCATCTGCGGGCAGTACGCCGAGATCGCGATTCCGGTGAAGAACGCGGCCACGTCGGGGTTGATGCCGTTGTTGGTCACGTTGGAATACACCGATGCCAGGTTCTTACCCGGTTCGACCAGCATCGGGCAGATCGACTGGCCGAGCTGTTCGGTGCTCACCGGATCTCCGTAGCTGATCCCGGCGTCGTTCAACGCGTTGAGGAAGGTGGTGTCGATGGGTTCGGCAGACGCCGGCGCCGCCAGGCTGAACGCGGCTGCGACGCCGACCAGTGTCGTCGTGAGAGTCCGTTGCGCTTTAATCACAGGTGAAACACTGATTGACAACAGTCACATCGACAACACGCTTGGGTAACTGTTTGCACACTATGCGTGTCCTGTGCGTCGGTTATTCGAATTGCGTGGCAGTGGGAACACAGTGTCGAGGTGCAAGGTTGTGCTCGACGGGACGTCCGACCTACTACAGAGAGGCTGCCATGCCCGAGAAGTCTGTTGCCGATTTCTGGTTCGATCCGCTGTGCCCGTGGTGCTGGATCACCTCGCGCTGGATCCTCGAGGTCGAGAAGGTGCGCGACATCGAGGTGAACTTCCACGTGATGAGCCTCGCGGTGCTCAACGAGAACAGGGAAGACCTGCCCGAGCAGTACCGCGAAGGTCTCAAGGCGGCGTGGAAGCCGGTTCGGGTGGCGATCGCCGCGGAGCAGGCGAAGGGCAGCGAGATCCTGGCCCCGCTGTACACCGCGATGGGCACCCGCATCCACAACCAGGACAACAAGGACTTCGAGGCCGTGATCAAGGAGTCGCTGGACGAGGTCGGGCTACCGCCCGAGCTGGCCGAGGCGGCCGACACGGACACATACGACGAGGCGCTGCGCAAGAGCCACCACGAGGGCATGGACGCGGTCGGCGAGGACGTCGGCACCCCGACCATTCACGTCAACGGTGTCGCCTTCTTCGGCCCGGTGCTGTCGAAGATCCCGCGCGGCGAAGAGGCCGGCAAGCTGTGGGACGCCTCGGTGACGTTCGCGGCCTACCCCCACTTCTGGGAGCTCAAGCGCACCCGCACCGAGCCACCTGTCTTCGACTGAGTTGGCCGACTGTGCACTGACACCTCAACGCGCTCTGCCAGAATGACGGCCATGCGCGTCTACCTGGGAGCCGACCACGCAGGCTTCGAGTTCAAGCAGCGGATCATCGAGCATCTGGAGTCCGACGGGCACGAGCCCGTCGACTGTGGGGCGTACGTCTACGACGCCGACGACGACTACCCGGCGTTCTGCATCGCAGCCGCCGCGAAAACTGTCGCCGACCCCGACAGCCTCGGCATCGTGCTCGGCGGATCGGGCAACGGTGAGCAGATCGCCGCCAACAAGGTGCCCGGCGTGCGGTGTGCGCTGGCGTGGAGCGTCGAGACGGCGAAACTCGCGCGGGAGCACAACAACGCACAGGTGATCGGCATCGGCGGGCGCATGCACACCGAGGAGGAGATGCTCGCGATCGTCGACGCCTTCCTCAGCACACCATGGTCGAAAGCCGAACGCCACCAACGGCGTATCGACATCCTGTCCGAATACGAGCGCACCCACGTCGCACCACCGGTGCCCGGCGCCCCGAGCTAGGGATGCCCGAAGGGCACACCCTGCACCGGCTGGCCCGGCTGCATCAGCGCCGCTTCGGCCGCGCACCGGTTCTGGTGTCGAGCCCGCAGGGCCGGTTCGCCGACGGTTCCGCAGCGGTCAGCGGCCGGGTCCTCAAGAAGGCCAGTGCATGGGGTAAGCACCTGTTCCACCACTACGAAGGTGGCCGCGTGGTGCATGTCCACCTCGGGTTGTACGGCACGTTCACCGAAGCCCCGATTCCGATGGCGCTTCCCGTCGGTCAGGTACGCATGCGCATGGTCGGTGCCGAGTACGGGACCGATCTGCGCGGGCCGACGGTGTGTGAAGTGATATCCGAGCCCGAGATCGGCGATATCGTCGCGCGTCTCGGTCCCGACCCATTGCGCCGCGACGCCGACGGCGCACGGGCGTGGGGGCGAATTCACAAGTCGCGCAGGGCTATCGGTGCGCTGTTGATGGACCAGACGGTGATCGCCGGCGTGGGCAACGTCTATCGCAACGAACTGCTGTATCGCCATCGCATCGACCCCTACCGGCCGGGCACCCGCATCGACGAGGGCGAGTTCACCGCGATGTGGACCGATCTCGTGGCGTTGATGAAGGTGGGCCTCCGTCGCGGCAAGATCATCGTCGTCCGGGCCGAGGACGACCACGGACTGCCCTCATACGCGCCGAACCGGCCGCGCACCTACGTCTACCGGCGGGCGGGGGAGCCGTGCCGGGTGTGCGGGACTCAGATCCGCACCGCAGAACTGGAGGGCCGCAACCTGTTCTGGTGTCCCACCTGTCAGACCTGAG
>CAZOIX010000157.1:0-2101 GCA_964579685.1 uncultured Mycobacterium sp. | reverse complement strand
ATCCCCGCCACCCCAGTCGCCGCCGCCGAAGTCGCCTCCGCCGTCGCCGCCGCCGTCTCCGCCAAAGTCTTGACCGCCCTGTTCGAAGCCCTGGTCATAACCCTGCGCGAAGCCCTGCTCGTAACCACTGCCGTGCATGCCCGAGAACAGGGCGTCGAACAGCAGCACCGACCCGACGCCCCACGCGCCGGCGACCAATGCCGGCTTCCACCACGGCTCCGAATACCAGCCTGCGGGCACGGGTCGGCCCGCCACCCGGCCACCGGGGTAATAGTTGGGCGTGCGCTCCGACGGCGACGGTGAGGCCTCGATCTCGCGGCCGTCGAAATTGACCCTGCGGTCCTCGGTCACCGTGCCCGCCGAACGCTGCCCGGACAGCGTCTCCAGCTCCGGCCCCGGATCCAGTCCCATCGCGGTGCGGGCGGCACGGGCGTAGTAGAGGCCCTCGAGCGCGCTCTCCTTGGCGAGCAGCGCCTGCTTGGCGGTGGTGGCCTGCTCGATCTGCGAACCCGCGGCCGTGTACCGCTCGGATGCGTCGGCGAGGGCCTGTTTGGACGCGTCGTCGCTGCCGGTGAGGTTGATCACCTGACCGCCGAGACGTTCGATCACGCGACGCGCATCGGCCTTCGCGTCGTCCAGCGCGGCGGCGTTGCGTCGATCGGAGGCCTTCATCGCCCCGTACACCACTGCGCCGAGCGCGACGACCACCAGGACAACAAGGACGAGCAACACGCCGTTCATGGCGTTCAGCCTACCGACAGGAAAGTCTCAAGATCGGGACGCGACTTTCGCCCAGAGCGGAGTTCATACGGCGAGAATCCTGCGGAGATGCCATGCCACGTCGCCTTCGGCGTCCTTGTCGGGATGGCTGAAGTATTCGGTGTGCGCCGTTCCGCGCCCAGACCGTTCGGGCTGATTGCCCTGTACCGCGATATCGCAGATGCCCGCGCCGAACAGCGGATTCAATGCGCCGCCGAACCAGTCGCCGCGTCGACTGCCCCGAGTCACGGGAAACCACAGGTTGGTCCACCGGGTGGCGGCGAACAGAGACTCGGGCTCGTCGTTCTCGGCCGGGCATCCGACGAGTACCCCCCGACGCATCAGCGCTTCGAACAGCTCGGCCCGCAGCGTCTCGTCGGACGTCTTCACTCCACTGAGCAGCGGCGGCCGGGTGAGCAAGAGGTCCGCGACGGCCAGCGGTGCTCCGATGGTGACGAAATCGGTGATGCACCAAGCCTTTCCCTGCTCACGCGCCTGCGCCCACCACAGGGTCAATGCGTCATAGGCGATGTAGGAGCCCACCCCGTGGGCCACCACGACGATTCGCGTGTAGCCATCGTCGTGCAGGCTTCGCAGCAGGTCGACCAGGCCGCCGCGAATGGCCCGCCGTGCCGTGTACGACAGCGGTGACGCGTCGAGGTAGCGGGCCGAGTCGACCAGGGGGGCCGTCTTTTTGTTGACCAACGCCCTCGCCATCATGCGATAGAGGCCGAACCAGAAGATCAACACGACCGCACTGATGGTCAAGCCGATGATCCACGCCGGAACGTCGGAATTGAACGCGTATCCGGAGACGAACAGCACGGGGATCACCAGCACGGCCGCCAGCACCACGGTCCAGACTCGGCGCCACACGCCGAGGAGGGCGTCCGGGACATTGGCGGGCCGGCGCAGGAACAGTCGCATCGCCGCCGGCGCCACGCCGGCGTACTTGCCCGCGGTCATCAGGAATGACCAGTGGTATTCGAAGAACTCGACCTGCCGAGGGCCGACGTAGCGGCGCGCTTCGAAGGTGTCGGCGACCACCGTCGGCCGCGGGTGATAGTCCCACGCCCCATCGCGTGGATGCAGGGCCGTCCGCACGAAACTGTCGAACGTCTCCATCGGACGTTTCTCGCTCATTCCGTGCACGAGCACCACCGCCGTGCGGACGTCGTCCTCCACTGCCATGACACCTTTCAGGCTGTTGCGTCGCGAGGGAGTCCGCGATCCGATGAATTCTCGACCACATCGCGTGCGCGCGCCTGCGATCTCGGTCAACCGGGTGGCTGTTCACCCCACGTCAACCGGCCTGCGCCGCGGTTCATGCGGGCCAACATTG
>CAZOIX010000156.1:0-7656 GCA_964579685.1 uncultured Mycobacterium sp. | reverse complement strand
CTGTCCCTCGACCACGTTGGGGTTGATCATCGGACCGACGTCCTCGCTGACGATGTAGCGGGTCAGCTTCACATGTCCGGTCTCGATGTCGACCTCGCATGTGCACGCATGCGTGGCATTGGCCCAGTGGATCATCGCTTCCGGTGGTGACACGAAGCGTGCGGTAGCCTCCAGTGTCGGCGACACACCCCCGAGCTGTCCGGGCTCGTAGTACGAGCGGTTGGCGATGTCTGCGAAGCTCACGCTCTTCGACGCGTCTTCCCGCGCAGCCGCTTTCGAGCCACCCAGCTCGATGTCATCGGCGTCGATGCCGAGCATCTGTGCGGCGATCGCAAGGATCTGCTTGCGCAGTATCCCGCCCGCCTCGTTGACGGCGCCCGCCGTCATCGGTCCGGACCGGCTGCCCTGCGTGCCCGCGCCGTACGGTGTCACCGCCGTGTCGCCCTGGATGGTCGCCACGTCATCGATGTCGGCGCCCAACACGTCGGCCGTCAGCTGCACGACGGTGGTCTCGATGCTGTTTCCCGTCGAGCCGCCGTTCACGTACACGTTGATCTTGCCGGTCGGCTCGATCCGGATGGTGCAACCCTCGGTGCCGAGGTGACCCGTCGCGGCGCCGGTCGGCTCGATGTAGGCGGAGAAGCCGAGGCCGATGTAGCGACCCTGGGCCAGCGCGTCGGCTTGTTCCTTGCGAAAGCCTTCGTGGTCAAGGATTTTCACGGCCTGCTCGAACGTCTCCACCGGCGCGACATCGTCATACGGCATACCGTTGGCATTGAAGTACGGCATCTCGTCGCGGCGCAACAGGTTCTTGCGGCGAAGGTCCACCGGGTCGACGTTCATCTCACGCGCCGCCACGTCGAGCAGGATCTCGCGAGTCAGGGTTTCGTACTGCCACGGACCGCGGTAGGCCGCGAGGCCGGCGGTGTTCGAGAACACCGTCTTGTAGTTGAAGCTGGATTTGGGCACCCGGTACGGGCCGGGAAAGAACATGCCAACGGCGGCGGTGGTCAACACCGGATACGGCGTCGGGTACGCGCCGATGTCGTAGGTGAAGTCCACGTCGACGGCGAGGATATTGCCATCGTCGTCGAGGGCCATCCTGGCCTTTCCGTCGACGTGTCGTGCCTGCCCCGCCGACATCAGATTCTCGCGGCGGTCCTCGATCCACTTGAGTGCGGCGGGCACCTTTCGCGCGGCCAGCATGACGCACATGTCTTCCCGCATCGGTACGACCTTCTGACCGAATCCGCCGCCGGTGTCGCGCATGATGACCCGCACGCCCTGGGCGGGAATGCCGAGCAGGCGTGCGCAGAACGCGCGCAGCTCATGGGGCGTCTGCGTCGACGCCCACAGCGTGAGCTCCTCGGTGGCCGCCGTCCATTCGACGACGAGGCCTCGCGTCTCGATGGGCACCGGCGCGTAGATCTGCTGGTAGACGTTCGCAGAGACAACGTGGGCGGCCGACGAGAACGTCTCCTCGTCCGGCGGTGCCCCACCCATACCGCCCGCCACATTGTCGGGGTAGGCCTCGTGGACGATGACGTCGGAACCGATGGCCTTGGTGAAGTCGGCGACTGCAGGCAACGGCTCGTAGTCGACGTCCACCAGTTCGACGGCGTCTTCGGCGATGTAGCGGCTCTCGGCGACGACGAGGGCGACCGGATCGCCGACGAACTTCGCTTCGCCCTCGGCCAGCGGGGGGCGGGGCGTGTCAGGGACGTCCTTGCCGGCGACCGCGTGCCAGGCCTCGATGACCTCGGAGTTGAGGTCGGCGGCCGTGAACACGGCGCGCACACCGGGCAGCTGCAGGGCAGCAGAGGTGTCGATGCCCTTGATCCGTGCCCGGGCGAACGGGCTGCGCACGAAGCAGGCGTGCAACATGCCGGGGCGGGTGATGTCGTCGACGAACGTGCCGTGCCCGGTCAGCAACCGGGTGTCCTCGACGCGGGCGACTCGGGTGCCTGCGTACGCCACGCTTCTCGCTCCAATCCGGGGCTGGGCGGGGGTTGAAGAGCCCCATTATCGTACAGCGATAAAGACAGTACCTGTAGTGGAGAGCGACATTACCGCACCATTTGTCTCACGCTTCATGGTGTATTCGCCCCTCGGTGCCGGTCAGTGGGTGGCCACCGCCGCCCCACCGCCGCGCGATGATCTCGGCCGTGATCGACACCGCGGTTTCCTCCGGGGTGCGGGCGCCGAGATCGAGGCCGATCGGGCTGGACAACCTGCTCAACTCGGCATCGCCGAGGCCGGCCGTGCGCAGCCGGTCCATCCGGTCGTCGTGGGTGCGGCGAGAGCCCATCACGCCGATGTAGCCGACCTGCGGCAGCCGCAACGCCACCGTCAGGGCGGGGACGTCGAACTTGGGGTCGTGGGTGAGCACGCAGATGGCCGTGCGGGCGTCGATGTCCCCCGACTCGGCCTGTTCGCTCAGGTAGCGGTCCGGCCACGCCACGACGACCTCGTCGGCATCGGGAAAACGGGCCGCCGTCGCGAACAGGGGCCGTGCATCGCATACGGTCACGCGATAGCCCAGGAAGGCTCCTTGCCGGGCCAGCGCGGACGCGAAGTCGATCGCTCCGAAGATCAGCATCCGGGGACGCGGGGCATGGCTGGCGACGAACACCTCCATACCGGCTTCCTGGCGCTGGCCGTCGGCGCCGTACGACAGTACGGTCGACTGCCCGGCGGCCAGCAGGCCGCGCGCGTCGTCGGCCACGGCGGCGTCGGCCCGGTTCGATCCCAGAGATCCGTCGATGGTGTGTTCCCCGATGACCAACTTCCGCCCGACCCAGAGCGGGTTCGGGTGCGCGATCACCGTGGCGACCGCGGTCGGGCGATGCGCCGCGATGTCGTCGGCGATCGCCTGCAATTGCGGGAACGTGTCCCGCGACATCGGTTCGGCGAATATGTCGATGACGCCGCCGCAGGTGAGACCGACAGCGAAGGCGTCGTCGTCGCTGACGCCGTATCGCTGCAACTCGGCCCGGCCGGATGCCACGACCTCGTTGGCCAGCTCGTACACGGCCGCCTCCACGCAACCGCCGGATACAGAGCCGGCCACCGTGCCGTCGGGAGCGACGAACATCATTGCTCCGGGTTGCCGCGGTGCGGATCGGATCGTGCGCACGACGGTGGCGACGCCGGCAGTGCCGCCGGCCCGCCATACCGACAGCAACCCATCGAGTACGTCGCGCACGGTCGAAGTGTAAGCCCGACCCGCGCCGCGGCTGGGCAGATGCTCAGCAGGGCCCGAATGCGGGCCGCTCGTCGAACGCGACGGGCAGCACCGCCGGCCCGGTGATGCCGACCAAGGGCTTCCACCGTGCGGGGCCCCTCCGGCGCAGGTTCGTCATCCGGCGGGTCATCACCACCAGAGCTTCGGCGAGCTCGCGCCGGGCCAGGTTGGCGCCGAGGCAGTAATGCGCGCCGGCGCCGAACGTCTGCATGGGCGCGGCACCCTTCCTGGTGATGTCGAGGCGATCGGGCTCATCGAAGACCTGGGGGTCGCGGTTGCCCGCGGCGGTATTGACCATGACGAACGTGCCCGCGGGGATTTGGACACCCGCGTAATGGACGTCCTCGATCGTCATGCGCATCGCGCCGAACACGACGGGGTAGAAGCGCATCAACTCCTCGACCGCGTTCATCGCCAGTTCCGGACGGGCGGCGAGCAACTCCCACTGATCGGGGTGGTCGCACATGATGTCGATCGCCGCGGCGAGCTGGTTGCGGGTGGTGTCGGTGCCCGCCATGAGGATTCCCGCCGCCAGCATGCGCAGCTCGGGGGTCGTCAGCCGATCACCGTCGTCCTCGGCGCGGATCAGCTCCGAGATCAGGTCGTCGGTCAGCGAGTTGCGGCGTTCGGCGACCATACCGTCGATGTAGTCGTCGAGTTCTGCCCAGGCTTTCAGGATCACCTGTTGGTGTTCGGCCACGTTCCAGCTGAACAGTTTGAAGAAGTCGTCCGCCCACTCGGAAAAGAGCTTCCAGTCCTGACTTGGTGCGCCGAGAAGCTCCGCGATCACGGGGACCGGGTAAGGGCGGGCGATGTCCTCCACCACCTCACAGCGTCCCGCGTGAAGCAACGGATCCACCAGCCGCGTGATGATCTCGGTGATCACCGTGTCCAGCCGGCCGACCGCACGCGGTGTGAACGCCTTCGACACGAGTCGGCGCAGCCGCGCATGGTGTTCGCCGTTGATGGCGAGCAGGGTGGAGCTCGCGCGCTCCCACAGCGGACCCGATGTGATGCCCTGCGTCTCCAGACCCAGGCCCGCGGGCACGCACAACCTGTTGTCGCGCAGCACGGTGCGGGCCAGTTCGTAACTCAGAATTTCAGGGCCGTGCGCGCCCATCGCAATCGGTGACTGCCGAAGCGCCTCACCGAGTCGTCGGTGCGCCTCATGGGGATCGGGTGCGCTCTCGTAATCGACGGTCAGAAGGTCAAGTGCGGTCGTCATCTTCGGTCTCCTCGCGTCTGAAGGACACCTCGATGGTCGGTCCGAGACGTGGAGGACGACTAGCGTAGGTGACTACCCCACGAGAGGAAACGAGGTCACGGGTGCGTCAGGTCATCGCAGGTCTGCTCGCCGTCTTCGGTGTGGTCGGCGGTGCATGCGGCGTGGCGGGGGCGTCCCCGGACCAGCCGATTCCGCCGGTGTCCGACGCGGCGCGCGCCGCCGGACTGGTCGACGTGCGAACCGTCGTCCCCGATGCCGTGGTCGATCTGCGCTACGCGACGCCGGACAACTTCGTCGGGGTGCAGTTGTATCCCGTCGATGCCCGGTGCCTCGTCGACGCGTCGATGGCGGCCGGCCTCGCGACGGCCGCCGAGCGACTGCGGCCCGACGGCGACGTGCTCGTGTTCTGGGACTGTTACCGGCCGCACGATGTCCAGGTCCGGATGTATGACGCGGTGTCCGAGCCCGGCTGGGTTTCCAAGCCTGGGCCCTACGCACACAGCCACGAGGCGGGGTTGTCTGTCGACGTGACGCTGGAGCACGACGGCAAGCTGGTGGACATGGGCACCGGCTTCGACGAATTCACGCCCCGCGCCCACGCATACGCCACCGACGGGGTCAGCGCACAGGCGCAGGCGAACCGCGCCCGATTGCGCGACGCGATGGCCGCAGGCGGTTTCACCGTATACAAGGGTGAGTGGTGGCACTTCGATGCCCCGGGCGCCTATTCGGACAACCCGATACTCGACGTCGCAGTGAATTAGAAGAGAGCGCCTACGCGGCCGCTTCTCCGGTGATCGGCAGGCAGAAGGCACAGATCTGGCGGCCGAGCGTCGGATAACCGCATCCGCCGCACGGAGTCACGACGGTGGTTTCGTTCGCTTCCGGCATGCGGCCTTACTACCCCGTTCGATCCGAACCTAACCGGTTCGAGACCACAGACAGTCCCCACTCAGTGTCAGTTTGAACAACCTCGGCTGGAATGTGACGTCAAGCGGCTGGCCCGCGCCGCCCTCGGTGACCTCAGGTGCCGCGAGGACGCCGGGACCGAGGACGACTACTTGTTCGGCGCGGCACCGGGTGTCCGCATCGCGCGGTGTCGCGGTCCAGTCGCCGGACTCGACGTCGGGGTTCTGCCGGCCGTCCCCGTTCAGCAGGATCGGCGGACCGATGCTGAGCCAACGGTCGTTCGGAGGCTGCGGAGTCGTCACCGCTTGCCAGCTACCCCCTGCGCAAACGAGCGGCATGTTTGCATCCGCGGGCATCGTCGCCGCCCCGGCGGCATCCGGTGGGCACGGCGTATTCGCCTGCGGCACAACCGGGTCGGCGGCAGCGATGGCCGACGACCACACCAGCGCCACGGCCGCGACGACTCCCGCGATTGTGCGTTTCATGATCACTTCACCTTGCTGAGATCTGTCTTCATCAACATGACGTTGTACTCAGACCACAGTGACAGGTTCCAGTACAGGTCGTTGCCGGTGCCCTGGGTCGACGGCGACCACGGATGCATCATCGGCGCGTAGATTCCGCCGTTCTGCTGAGTCATCAACACCTTGGGTCCCGACCACCCGCCTTCGGGCCTGTCGGAGGTCCGCATGACGATGTTGTTGTTCCGGTCGCCGTGCAGTGCGACGAATTTCTGGAGCTGCTGGTTGTACTGGACGGACATCTCGCTGACCGCACTGCCCGGGTTGACGTTGACAGCTCCGCAGGCCCCCGGCGTCGTCGTCGACTGGCCGAAGATCGGCGTCGCGGCCGCCGGATTGCCCTTGACCCATCCGGCCGGGGTGGCGCCAACGCCGAACATCCCGCCGGCGCTGGCGGCGCGGTAGTACTCGTACTTGCTCAGGTCCAGGATGTCCCGCTCGGGGACGCGGGCGACGTAGGCCGCACCCTGCCGACCGTTGGGCGTCCCGTATGCGTAGACGTAGCCGTCGCCGGGCCTCACGAACGCCATCTGCTGGAAGTTCTGGTTGCCGCTCATCGGCTGGTTGTAGCGGACGGTCTGCGGGGCGACATGCCAAACCTCGCCGTTGTCTTCGGAGTAGGCGATCGCCGAGTAGTTGGTCGTCCACACCCCCGGGGCGCCCCAATGGGTCACCGACATGAAGCTGATGTACTGCGTGACACCGTATTCGGTTCCCGGGGTCGGCACCGAAATGCCTGCGGTCGGGATCAGCGTGATCCCGGCGGGCAGTCCCTCGGGGAAGATGATCTGCCGTGCCATGTACTCATACGGCCTGTTCGGGGGAACGTAGGTCAACGGCGATCCGCCGAAGTCGCTGCCGGTGAACCATTCCGGATCGGTGAAGTCGAGACCGTCGAACAGGTCGGCGTCGACACTGCGGAACAGGACGTTCGGTCGCCAGTCGGTGCCCGCCTGCATGCCGCCGACACCGAAGGTGTCGCCGAAGGCGATCAGGACCTGGTGTTCGTTGATCGGGGTGTTCGGGTCGTCGACCATCCCGTTGTCCCACATGATGCCGAGGTCGGTGCCGGTGACGCCGTAGTAGTACTGCGTGTTGTTCGCTGGATTGTTTCCGGTGATCCAGTCGACGAATTGTGTTGAGACGCTGAGGTATTGGCCCGGTGCCGGGAATCCTGGCCGCGTCGTCGGCGGCGGTGTCGGAGCCGCAAGGGCGAGGCTCATCAACTGCGCATCGGCAAGGGTCGCGTCCTCCTCCGTGTCGGTGGTGAGCGCATTGACCAAGTCGTCCACTTCGCGGCGGGCGAACGCAAGCAGACCCCACGCCAGCGGTGCTGCGGGATCAACGGGCACGTCTCCCGCAAGTGGATTGAGCACCGAGTCGACCATGTTGGAAAGGACATCGACCACTTCGGTCAACAGGGTGGGATCGGCCTCCGGTTCGACAAGAATTTCCTCTTCCGTCTGTGCGGCCATCATCGGCGAGATGTTGATCGGTCCCGACGCGGCGAGGACGCGTGCGTCAACGAACTCCGCGACGCCGACGACTTCCTCCTGCTCGGCTGAGCCGGGATCCGTCGATGACTGGCCGCTCAGCGTCGTCGTGGTGGTGCCCGGCTGGGCAGTGCTACCCGAAGCGGGATCATTGTCCGACCCCTTGGCGTCCACCTTTGTGTTGTGGTTCGTGTCGTCCTCGTCGCCCTTGTCGCCGACCTCTTCGACGATGTCTTCCTCGGGGTCGACTTCGACGACCGGATC
>CAZOIX010000155.1:0-7687 GCA_964579685.1 uncultured Mycobacterium sp. | reverse complement strand
CATCAGGCGCCCGCGGAGAGTTCCTCGGCGCGGGTCTTCAGATTGCCCGCGAGGTAGTCGAGCGTGTCGGCGATCGCCTTCTTCACCATCTGGCTCGGGATCGGCAGTTTGGTCTCGACGTCGAGGTCGACCGTCAGCAGCGACGTCCCGCCGATCGGGACCACCGAGAACTTCTGCTCCTGCTTCTCGAAGAACTCACCCTGTTGCAGCACCGTCTGGATCTGGTTCTCGTCGGGGTAGTAGACCGCCGTGATGAACGTGCCCGATTGCCCCTGCACGACGACATCCAGACGCAACTGGCTGGGCCGGCCGTCGTCGTAGCGCGCCAGCACCCAGCTCCCCTTGATCTCGTCGTTCCAGGAGGGATACGACTCGAAGTCCGCGACGATCCCCATGATCACTTCGGCGGGGGCGGCGACCTCGACGGTCTGGCTCACGAACGGCATCGCACGAGCATATCGACTAGTCGATGGTCGCCTTCTGGAGCAGAGCGCGGATCACCGCGGGGATCGGCACCGGCCGCCTACTCTCCCGATCGACGTAGACATGCACCCAATGGCCGACCGCGGCGCTGCGTTCGTCGTCCTTGCCGTCCTGCCAGACTCCCAAGCGGTACGTGACGCTGCTGTTGCCCAACCGCGTGACCGCCAGTCCGACGAAAAGCGGTTCGGGGAAACGCAGTTCGGCGAAATACCGGCACCCCGATTCGGCGACGACGCCCAACCACGGCACGGTCAGCGAGTCGATGTCACAGTTCGTGTTGATCCAGCCGTTGATCGCGGTGTCGAACAGTGTGTAGTAGACCGCGTTGTTGAGATGACCGAACATGTCGTTGTCGGTCCATCGCGTCGTCACCGGCCAGTGCACGGGAAAGTCGCCACTGGTCAGCGATTGCTCGCTGCTGCTCATGGCAGCAGTCTCGCAGGCGCCCGCCGTCAGGGGCGCGTCGCACGACCGATCGCGAGCGGGTGGACGATCGCCGGCATTCCGCGCCAGACGACGTCGTGGGCCTCGACCGTGAAGCCGCAGGCTCGCATGCGTGCGACGGTGTCGCGGTTGCACCGGCAGCCGCCCGCAAAGTGGCGCCACGGGTCGGCCAGCCTGTCCTGGAACCTCGCAAGTCGCCGCGAACCCGACCGCACATGTTCGATGAACAAGAGCTGGCCATCCGGCCGCAGGACGCGCGCGATCTCCCGCAGCGCGCGTTCGGGCTCATCGACCGTGCACAGTGCGAGCGTCGACACGACGGTGTCCACGGACTCGGCGGCAAACGGCAACTGCTCGGCCGCAGCGTCGACAACCCCTGTGAGACAACTGGTTCGACGCAGTCGACGGGACAGCTTCTTACGCATCCCCGGCTCGGGTTCGGTGAGCAGCAGCTCGGTGACCGCCTCCGGATAGAGCGCGACGTTCAACCCGGTTCCGGCGCCGATCTCCACGACGCGGCCGTAGGCCTCGGCGAGCAACGTACGCCGTCGGCGTCTCATGCCCGCGATCTCACCCAGCCAAAGAAACGGGTCGTACACGAGGGCGAAGATCCGTAGCCATGCGGCGGATGGCGGCTTCACCGGCGATTGGGCACCGGAGTCGACGTCGGCGATATCGGTCATGGCGCAAATGTAGGAGCGGAGGGATGGCACGCGCATCGCCCGGTGCGGCCATCTTCGGCGGATGGCCCCTTCCGGTTATTTCACAGGATCCCCAGCCGCGCGGCCTCGGCGACGGCGGCCGTTCGTGACGTGCGGCCCAACTTGCGGCGGATGTTCGCGACGTGGCGATGCACGGTGTGCGAGCTGAGCACGAGCTGCTCGGCGATCTCGCGATCGTTGAGGCCACGGGCGATGCAGCCGAGGACTTCGCGCTCACGGACCGAGAGCACCTGCTCCTGCGTGCTCTCGGTGGGTGGCGAGGGCTGCGCGGGTCCCCGCGCTTCGCGGCAGGCTCGGACGACGGAATCGGCGTCACCGTGCCATGGGAAGTGCGCGCTGCCTTTCAGCGGAATGAATGTCGCGCCCGGAATCGTGGCCGCGACCGCGCGCCCCAGCCGGTAGGGCACGGCGCGGTCGTCACGGCGGTGCACCACCAGCGTCGGCGAACGGACGAGTGCGAGGCGGTCTCGAACGTCGAGGCGGTACACCATCGCCAACACCGCGGCAGCGGTCTCAGCCGTCGTCGCCTCGCGCTGTAACCGGCTGAATCGCTCGTGGGTGTCAGCGTCGGCCCTGCCGAGGAAGATGTCGCTCAGCAGACGTGACCCCAGGCCCCAATGTGCTTGTATCGCAGCCAGTATCGCGTTGCCCACACCGGGCGCCGTGAGTTCCGATCCGTCCGGGTACGACCCGTACAACACCATCTGCTCGACGCGCTCGGGACATGCCGCGGCGAACGCGGCCGCCGTGCAGCTCCCCGATGACCCGCCGATGAGCGAGAACCGTTCGAGCCCCAACTCGTCGACGAGCGCGCGCAACGTCGCGACCTCACTGTCGAGCGTCAGATCGGAATCAGCGACCGTGCGATCCGACATGCCGACTCCGAGCCGGTCATACCGGATCAACGTGTATCCGTCGGCGATCCCGTCCCAGAACCGACGGAAGTCGGGGTTCTGCCAGTCGAGTTCGAGGTGACTCACCCACCACGCGGGAGCGACCAGCGGCGGACCGCTGCCGCGCACCTCATACGCCACCCGGCGGTCGCCGACAGGCAGAAACCGGATCTCGGACTCTTCCAGCATCCCCTGCAGCGTAATGCGGGCAAGCTGTACTCATGAGGATCCGCGGCGCCGTTCTCGAACAGATCGGATTCGACAGGCCGTACGCCGAATCCCGGCCGTTGGTGGTGGACGATCTGGACCTGGCACCGCCCGGCGAGGGTGAACTGCTCGTCCGCATCGAAGCCGCCGGGATGTGCCATTCCGACCTGTCGGTGGTCGACGGCAGCCGAGTCCGGCCCGTGCCGATGCTGCTCGGTCACGAGGCGGCCGGCATCGTCGAGGAGGTCGGCAACGGGGCTTCCGGCGTCCCGGTCGGACAGCGCGTGGTGATGACTTTCCTGCCCAGGTGCGGCGCCTGCGAAGCGTGTGCGACCAACGGGATCACCCCCTGCGTGCCCGGCAGTGCCGCCAACGCGGTGGGCACCCTGATGACCGGTGAGCGCAGGCTTTCGCGCGACGGCCAGCCCGTCCACCACCACCTCGGGGTCTCGGGTTTCGCCACCCACGCCGTCGTCGACCGGCGTTCGGTCGTGCCGGTGCCCGCCGATGTGCCCGCGGAGGTCGCATCCCTGCTCGGATGCGCGGTGCTGACCGGAGGCGGCGCGGTGATCAACGCGGGACGCCCGCAGCGTGGCGACACCGTGATCGTCATCGGTCTCGGCGGGGTCGGGATGGCCGCGGTGCTCACCGCGCTGTCGCACGACGACGTCCGCGTCATCGGCGTCGATCAGCTGCCGGACAAGCTCGAGTTGGCGCGCTCGATGGGCGCGCACGCCGCGTACACGCCGGACGAGGCGCGCGACGCCGGGCTGAAGGGCGCTGTGGCGATCGAGGCGGTCGGCCATCCGAAGGCCGTCGAGACGGCCGTCGACCTGACCGCAGCCGGGGGCCGCACCGTATGCGTCGGCCTCCCCCGCCCCGACGCGCGAATCACTCTGTCGCCGTTGGGTTTTGTCGCCGAGGGCCGATCGCTGATCGGCAGCTACCTCGGCTCCGCCGTGCCGTCGCGGGAGATCCCGCACTTCGTCGATCTCTGGCGGTCGGGTCGGCTTCCGGTCGAATCACTGGTGTCGTCGACGATCACGCTCGACGACATCAACACCGGTATGGACCAACTCGCCGACGGAAAGGCGGTACGGCAGATCATCCGGTTCGCCTAGCTGCTCAGAACCAGCTGTCACGCATATCCAGCGAGGTGCGGTCCAGTGCCGCGAGGAGATCGAGCGCGGGACCGGTCTTGGGTAGCTCGCTGCGGAAGAAGTAGCGCGCGGCATGACGCTTGCCGTCGTAGAAGTCACCGGTGCGGCCGTTGCAGGCCACCACCTGTTGCAGCCAGATCCAGGCGACGACGATGTGGCCGAACGCCTCCAGGTACGCGACGCTGTTGGCCAGGGCGGCATCGATGTCACCGGCGGCGAACATCGCCGTGGTCACCTCGACGAGCCGTTGCCACGTCGCACCGAGCTGCTCGGCCAGTTCGGCGGGCTCACCACCTGCGGCCGTCGCCGCGTCGACCGTCTGCGAAATGGCGTCCCCCAACGCCGCCAGACTCGCACCACCACGCTGGGTTACCTTGCGGCCCAACAGGTCCAGACTCTGGATGCCGTGGGTACCTTCGTGGATCGGGTTGAGCCGGTTGTCGCGATAGTGCTGTTCGACGTCGTATTCACGGGTGTAGCCGTAGCCGCCGTGCACCTGAATGGCGAGGCTGTTGGCCTCCAGACACCACTGCGACGGCCAGCTCTTGCCGACCGGCGTCAGGATGTCGAGCAGCAGCGTCACCGCATCGCGTTCCGCGTCGGACTCCGCGCTGTGCTGCACGTCGACGAGCCTGGCGCAGTACAGCAGCAGCGCCATTCCGCCTTCGACATATGCCTTCTGCGCCAACAGCATTCGTTTGACGTCGGCGTGCTCGATGATCGGAACCTGCGGCGCCGTCGGGTCCTTGGCCGTCACCGGCCTGCCCTGTGGCCGCTCGCGGGCATAGGCAAGCGACTTGAGATACCCGGTGTAGCCGAGCGATACCGCGCCCATGCCCACACCGAGGCGCGCCTCGTTCATCATGTGGAACATGTAGGTCAGGCCGCGGTGCGCCTCGCCGACGAGGTAGCCCACCGCGCCGTCGAAGTTCAGCACGGTATTGGTGATGCCCCGCTGCCCCATCTTGTGGTTCAGCCCGGCGATGGCGACGTTGTTGCGTTCGCCGATCGAACCATCGCGGTCGACAAGGTATTTGGGCACGATGAACAGCGAGATGCCTTTGGTGCCCGCCGGTCCGCCGGGGATCTTGGCCAGCACCAGGTTGACGATGTTGTCGGTCAGCTCGTGTTCGGCTCCCGAGATCCACATCTTGGAGCCGAACAGCCGGTAGGTCCCGTCGGACTGCGGTTCGGCCCGGGTGAGGATGTCGGCGAGCGAGGATCCCGCCTGCGTCTCCGACAGCGCCATCGTCCCGGAGAACCGCCCCGCCAGCATCGGCGCCACGAAGGTTTCGATCTGGTCGGGGGTACCGAACTTCGCGATCAGATTCGCGTTGGCGATGGTGAGCATCAGATAGCCGGCGGTGCTGACGTTGGCCGCCGAGAACCAGGCGAACCCGGCCTCCGCGACGGTCACGGGCAGCTGGGCTCCACCGATCTCGGCGTCCATCGCGACACCGATCAGATCGGCGTGGGTGAACGCCTCGAGCGCCTCGGCCACCTCGCCGATGACGGTCACCGTCTCACCGTCGAAGCGCGGTTCTTCTGCATCGCTTTTCTTGTTGTGCGGGGCGAAGTACCGCGTCGCCAGCTGCTCGCACAGATCCAGTACGGCGTCGAAGGTCTCGCGGGAATGTTCGGCGAAGCGCTCCCGCTTCGTCAGCTCGTCGACTCGCAGCCATTCGTACAGCAGGAAGTCGAGGTCTCGTCGCGACAGCAGGGTGGACTTCATCGCTAGCCCTGGGGTGCGGTTCCTTCGACGGCGAGGCCGAGCGGCTCGGATTCCCGGACCGCCTCATCGCGGATCAGCCCGCGCAGCAACGCGGTGCTGAACTCGACGGCGATCTCCTGTGCGGTGCGCCGGCCGTGCGGCCTCAGCCAGCGGTAGGACCCCAGGGTCATCCCGATGTAGCCGAGGGCGAGCACGTGGCTGTCGCAGTCGTAGAACTCCCCGCTGGCGATGCCGCGGTCGATCACGTCGCGCACGTGTTCGTAGACCTGGGTCTCCTTCTCCCTGATATAGGCGACCTGGTCCTCGGTGAACCACTCGGTGATGTACGGACCCTCCTGGAAGTACACCGCCGCACGCTCGATGTTGCCTGCGATGCCCACCAGCAGCCGCCGGGTGAAGTGGTAGATGGTCTCCCGGGCGGACGCCGTCGGATCGTCGTGCAGCGCATCCACCGTGAAATCGGCGGCACCCTTGTAGATGTCGTAAAGGATCAACGACTTGCTGGCGTAGTAGTGGTACACCGTGGCCTTGTTCAGGCCGACGGCGTCGGCGACATCGTCCATCCGGGTGCCGTGATAGCCCCGGGCGGCGAAAAGCTTGGTGGCCACGGCCAACAGCTCTTCGCGCCGCGACATCCCGTTGCTGGGAGGTACGGCAGACGTGGCGATCATGGCGACTCACTATAGGCAGGCCCGGAGCTCGCCCGGGTATCAATCAACTGGTTGGCTAGTTTATGACGAGAGGGTGTCGCCGCCGCGGCGGCGGGTCTAGACTCGGCAGCAACCAGCCGCGACGCGAGAGGTGATGACGTGGATCCCAACCCGGACTATGACGCGAGCGACGAGCTGGAATACGGCGTGAACTGGTTCGCCTGGATTCTCCGCGGTGTCTATCCACCGCCCGCCTATCCCCCGGTGTGAGTTCTGCAGAAGTCTGATCGCCACTCGATTGGCGACGTAGGTGCGCGCGCTCGTCATGTCGTGCGCCCTGATCCCGTGCGGTAGCGACACGGCAACTCGCGGCGCGCTGCGCGTCGTGCCGTACAGGTCACCCACGCCCACCCGCGCCGAGAAGTAGATGGGAGACTTTTCGGATGATCATCGGGATACCGCGCGAATCCCACGCGGGTGAAACGCGTGTCGCCGCCACGCCGCAGACCGTCGGACAACTGCTGAAGTTGGGCTATTCCGTCGTCGTCGAGTCGGGTGCCGGCGCCGCCTCCAGCTTCGCCGATGCCGCCTATGTCGAGGCCGGCGCCGAGATCGGCGACGCAGAACAAGCACTGTCTGCCGACATCGTCCTCAAGGTCAACGCACCCACCGACGCGGAGATCGCGGGCATGCGCGACGGTGCGACGTTGGTCAGCCTGCTCTCCCCGGCGCTGAATCCCGAGCTGGTCGGCAAGCTGTCGGCGCGCCCCATCACGGCTTTGGCGATGGACGCCGTTCCCCGTATCTCGCGGGCACAGTCACTGGACGTGTTGTCCTCGATGGCCAACATCGCCGGCTACCGCGCGGTCGTCGAGGCCGCACACAGCTTCGGCCGGTTCTTCACCGGGCAGGTGACCGCGGCGGGCAAGGTACCGCCGGCGAAGGTGCTCGTCGTCGGTGCGGGGGTGGCCGGCCTGGCCGCCATCGGCGCGGCGGGCAGCCTCGGCGCGGTCGTGAAGGCGACCGACCCGCGGCCCGAGGTGGCCGATCAGGTCGCTTCCCTCGGCGGGGAGTACGTCTCGGTGGACCCGGACGCGGGCGAGGTCTCGGCAACCGGTTACGCCAAGGAGATGGGCGAGGACTACAAGGCCCGCGAGGCGGCGCTGTACGCCGAACTGGCCACCGACGTCGACATCATCATCACCACCGCGCTGATCCCCGGTAAGCCCGCGCCGCGCATCATCACCGCGGACATGGTCGCATCCATGAAGCCGGGCAGTGTGCTGGTCGACATGGCCGCATCCAACGGCGGCAACGTCGAGGGCACGGTCTCCGACCAGGCCATCGTCACCGACCACGGGGTGACGATCATCGGGTACACCGATCTGGCTGGGCG
>CAZOIX010000154.1:0-7689 GCA_964579685.1 uncultured Mycobacterium sp. | reverse complement strand
CACCAACGTTAACACGACAGATTGTCAAATCAATACTGACAACTACGGCCGGGAGGCACCACAGCACACAGAAACTCTACAACCAGCGCGCGACGCCCACGACAACAGGAGCACAGACCAACCCACACCCGCTCTCGGACTAGCGGACTGTGTTGACGAACTGGAAAGACATACACGCTACTTGCACCCGCCCGCACATAGGAAGCGAGGCCCGCCACCAACCTCGGAGGCCCCGCGAACCGAGATGGTCCAGCCAACCTCGGAACCACGCCCCTGTGCCTCCATCAACTCACAAATCACCAATGCCAAACACCACCTACTGCACGGCCTGCATAAAGTCCTCACATCCTTACACAAATTCTTCTCCAGAGCGCAAGGCAGGACGCAGCGAACGCAATACAGGAAGTTTATGAACAGGCTGCTTCACAAAAAGGCCAGGGTTGCCCACAGCATCATCTATAACCGTGTAAGTGGCAAGGGTCCGGAAGCTCTCATGAAACCGAACGGAGTGCTCACGTATGACGCCGACACTATGAAGAAAATCACTACTGCGTACTTCAAAAAGCAATGGGCCACGACCAGCGGAGCCCCACAAGGCCAGGAAGCACCCTGGAACCACCGAGCAACACAGCGTAAGTTACAAGAAGAAGGTTTTGATCACCAGGAAATAAACTTGCCCCCTACACCACCAGCTGAAGACTCGCTTCAGGACTACATAGAGGACGAAGACAGCTTCATGGCCATGGTCAACACACTCGCCAACAACAAAGCCATGGGGCCAGACAACATCCCGAATGAGGTCTTGAAGACGCTGCCCAGAAGCCACAAGCGCTTGATCTTCACACTCTTCAAAGTCCTGTGGGCAAACAGGTACACTCCACAATGCTGGAAGCCCAGCCAAACCATACTGCTGCACAAGAAGAACAGCACATTCGACTTGAAGAATTATCGACCCGTAGGTTTGTGTAATACCATTTACAAACTCTGGACAGGCCACATCAACAGTGCCTTCACCTCCTACATGGAGGAGCACCACCTTCTCCACAATGGACAGGAGGGCTTTCGCAAAAAGCGAGGCACGAAACGGCAAATTAAGCAGCTCCAATACATCTACGCACACGCAAGACGAAACAAACGCCCTATATTCGCACTCTACGTGGACTTCTCCAGCGCATTCAACACCATTAGCCATGCACAACTTACAGCAGCAATGGAAATTGTCGGCTTCCCGCAGGACGCGCGTGAAAACATTAGCAGCCTTTATAACAACACGACGACTAGCATCTTGAACCGAGAGCCATACTTCTGCTCTGACCCGATCACTATCGCCCAAGGTGTGGTCCAGGGTGACATCCTGTCGCCCACCATCTTCAACATCTGCATGGACCCACTCATGAAATGGTTAGAGACCGGCAACAGAGGGTACAACACCGGCATCAAAAACCCAAACAACGGGGACACGCTCCGCATGGGACAGCTTGCATACGCCGATGACCTCACCCTGATCACCGGCGGCCTTGACACTAACGAGTCCACAGCGCAGAAGCAGCTGATCAAGCAGTATACGAAGCTAATGCTGTACTCGGAATGGATGGGGCTGCGCATCAATGAGTCCAAGAGTGAGATCACAGCAGTGGACTGGAGAGACAATTCACCTCTCAACACCAAGTCGCAGGAATGCATGAAAAGTCTCGCAGCTAACGTGAGGCCTCTCTTCACGATGACAGCACAAGGACGCACCGCAAAAGGACCTGCACTTATCCCGTTCAAGACGGCGCGCGAGCCTATCCGGTACTTAGGCGCGTACACCACTCTGGACCTGACCTTCGCATATCAGGCCTCGCTCCTGCATGCCAGAGCCCGATCTGACCTGCAGAAGCTCTCGAAAGCCCCACTCTCACGCATGCAGAAAATTCAAGTCCTGATGAGAACAGTAATCCCCGCGCTGATGTACCCATTTGCAATAGCAAACTTTGAACTAGGGCACGTTGAACGCTTGAATAAGCAAATCCGCATGTTTGCCAAGCGAGCGCTCGGCTTGCCTCCTGGTGCAGGAAGTGATGTCCTACACATGCCGCGCGACGCCGGAGGACTTGGCATACCGAATCTGCTACCTCTGATCGGCAAGCAACTACTAAACGAAATGCGGGAGGCTCTGCTCGACACAGGATCGCTAGGGACGCTGGCGAGAGATCAACTGGCCGGCGAGATAAAGGTGACGCACTGTCTGAGGCCCAATTTGAAAACTTGGCGCGCTTTCCACAGCTATCCCCAATGCCGCACCCTGGGAATGGCCGCTCTAGCAGGCGTCAGCCTGCCAGACCACTACGCAGGCATAGATCTCAGGCGCGACAACAGGGACTGGATCTCCGAGGTGCACGAGGCAATGACACTGTACATACCCGCAATGCGCAGCTCACAAGCGGATCTTGCGAAGCACATACTGAACTGCGCGGAAACACACGCTGGCATCGCACGGCTAGTGAGGATGAAACGTACCAAGGACGGCGACCAAACCGATACCCCGGAGTGGGAACGAGATGTAAGCGCGCTGCACTCCCTAGAGAGACACGGGCACCTCAAACCATCACTGCATAAGCTCTGGGAACTGCTAGGAGGCTCTTCCAGCGAGCATACAGCACCCAAGAAGTGCCTACACAACAACGCGCAGACCACGATGCCACCGCACACAGTGATGCCGCGGGACAAAGATCGCGAACCAACGGTACTGCGCATCTGGGCACAGTGCCCGATTAATGGCGCCCGCCCTCAAGAAGGACAACGGACCCTGGACCACATGCAAGGACAGCCTCCGCGACATGACCATAGCAACACAGAACCGCAACACACCCCCAACGTCCAGCCAACACTACCCGCCCCCGACACGGGTACGAGCAGTGCTGGGAACGACACACGAGGCAGACACGAAGGAACCGGCGACGAACAGAATGCACCAGCAATGACGCTCGACGAGGACTCGAACGACGCCCGCGCTGACATGACCTCTCTGAGACACTTTCAGACGCGCTCGGCAACCTTGGCGCAGAACCGCAAGCGCGCCGCAAACAGATCCGGCACGCCGTCAAGGCGCACCTGCAAACAGGGCTCGCACCAGCAGGGTTCCCGGCACGCGCCACTGCGAGACCGCGCCACCACCAGCTCGACCGTCCACCCAACACAGCCAGTAGCTGCTCAGAATGCGGACTCACCGCACGACAATGGCAGCCTGCAAGCCAGCTCAAGACCACTGAGATCAGCGAACGACTCGCCATCGGATGACGACTTCGATATGGACGACAAAGGGGACTCGGGAATGACTATGTGCCAGGCACAGCCACTAACGCGGCACGAAAGACAACACAAACGGGACATGGATTCACTGCAGGAGATCAGAGTCCCTAGGGAAGAGGAACACAGAACCGAAACCGGAGAATCTGCAAGACTTGACTCAGTGCTCGACAGGCTCAGACGCGCAGCGGCCGCAGCTAATCAGGGCACAACTCACACCGATAGCGACGACAGGCGCAAGACGTACAGAGGCGTAGCACTGAAACGACTCGCAGAACTCAGGGCAGCCTCCCGAGCGGGGATCCCTAACGCCGAGCTACAGAAGACACATGAGGCCCAGATTGCACGCATAACAAAACTTTGGCACTTCAACTATAGCGGTAAGAAGGCTCTTTACCGCTATGGAAACAACGTCAGCGAACAGGACATGAGAGGCGTGCAATGTGAGGTTCACTGGGAGCCCATTCCGATCATGGCCGAAGATGTCCCAGCGTTAGAGAAGCAATACTGCGCAGACAATTACATGGTCGCCAAGGCGCCCGAAATGCAAACAGCAGGCGACGCATGCGACAGCCTACCCATCGAGGACCGGGACCCATGGTTGCAACGCATGAACGTGATGCCCAGCGACATGATTGCGTGGGTACAGTACGCACCCTCGCATGAGCCGCTGCACGTGCTCCTGGGCGAAACTGACGGCGAGACCCTGCTCCAGTTGCTATCTGAAGAAATCGTACAACGCCTCCGGTGTACCACCCCGACACACCTGCGCCCCACCCAACCTGTCAGTAAGCGACAAAAGCGCAATCAGTCGGCGTTTGTCAGCCACGAAACCACTGGGCACGCCGCCGCAGCGCAGTACGCGACCGACGATTCAGATCAACCGCTGCAACCGCGCAAAGCTCGACACCTCCTCACGTTCGACACAGACTCACATCACCCGTACCGAGACCTTTACCAGCCAGAAGACGTACCATCAGAAGGCTGCTTGCGGGCTTCCTGGAGCCCTTGTGAACTGACATCGGATCAAGGCCAGTTCATCTCCCTGCACACTGCACAGGGCCGTTACGAAGCTGATCTGCCATACTCGTGGTACAAGAACGCATGGCTGGCACACGTGCCACAGACTCAGTCAAGATCGCAAGGTTCGGGACTGCGAGAATCAACGGGCAGCAAGAGCACACGCCCACAGGCAACACAGCCACAGCCACAACCCACAAAATCTACAGATACTTTCCACAAGGCCCTTCTACAGACATGCACAACGCGAAAGCTGGCGTACTTCGTGAAGCAGACACCGGAGTACGCGCTCACAGCACTGCCAGAAGCTCTGCTGCACTCAATACTGGAGGCATGGCCGCTGCAAGACATCCGCTACGCACACCCCTTCCTCCCTCACAAAGACAACGACGCACGCAGCTTCCGTAACCTCATCAGATACTCAGACGTCCCGACGGACAGACACTTCGGCATTCTAGCAGGCAACTACGCATCCCCATGGCGGAGCACCTTGGCGATGCCCCCACCTGACTCCGACCACGTACACAAAGCCTTGCGCTGGGCAATATGGAGCTGCCGACTTGACCCGCACAAAGCCAGCCATACGGTTTTACTCGTTCCGCGCCCTAGCAATGGACACTCCCCGCTCATCAAAAGCGCTCTGCAAAAACCAGAATGCAGACACATGGCCACAGCGACGCACCTGTCGCGCTCAGACCCCCGCCCACAGCACCTTCACCTCCGCTACAAACTACAAGACATCGAGATTTGGCTGATTACTTCAGCTGACCCCAACGCCTGGGAGACACAAGGCCGAACTCTTAACGCAGCTATCCGCTCCCGCCTTGCACAGGCTGCGACGCTGCTGGATAACACGTCACCCTCCGCACGCACTCACAAGCTCAATCTTCAGAGACGGCAAGACGAACCGAGTACAGCACGCACGAGAGCGGCAACCGATGCGCCCATGAGCACACCCAAACAATTACGCAAGCTTATGACGCAGCTAACGACCAACCCAGGGACACCAGATTTGTTAGTTGCTTCGGAAGACAGGCACACCTTCGTCACATCAAAGGACACCCCTCGCATGATAGCAAACGGCAGCTATGAGATCGGCCAGGATACGCACATGGTCACCTTGCAAGGACTGCTGCGAGAAACAACACCGGCAACACTTTGCTGCTTTACCGACGGCTCCGTGGTCCCGCACCCTGACGAACCCACTGAACCCGGAGCAGCCTGCGTACAGTGCTCCACCGAAGGAGACGTTCCCTTGGACGGCCACTCCTTCTACAACACTCTCACCTACTGCGCTGCCCTGATAAAGCCGGCGCCAGCACTATCACCCTCCAACGAGATATTTCGCGCCGAGCTAACAGGGATACTTGCTGCCCTGATGCATGACATCAACCCGGACCACAACGAGCACAGCGAGACAAAGATGCGCTCGAACCTTGCCATTTTCACCGACAGCAGTGCTGCCATCAACGCCATCCGAAACGCCGTGCACAACCCAAGACACCACCAGGATTGCCTTCATCGCGACCTGCTCAACAAAATCAGCTCTGTGCTGCTGGCCCGCGCCAGCAGCGGCTTGCGCACGCAACTACTGAAAGTCAAGTCACACGTTGGTGTGACAGGCAACGAGCTGGCGGACGAAGCAGCTAAAGCCGCATCCGCGGTAAAATGCACCACATCTGATACGGAGCCGTCAGCAACGGATGACAACAGCGGCGATGAGGACACAGCCCCCACGACACCAGGACCACGCGTGCACACACTCGACTCGCTGCCAGACCCCATCAAGGAACCCCAAAACACACTCTACCTACTTGACGTAATTGACTACCGGAATGCATGGACCGAGCCACCACCACTCTGGCTACGAGTTGAAGAGGAGGTATCTCCAATCTGCAGGCGCCCCAAGACGCGGATCGTTCGCAACCCACGAAAGGACTACCAACCCAGCATGACACTCAGAATCAACGAAGCCCAGTTCAAGCCAACGCGATACGGCAAAGGCCTGAAGAACGAGAGCAACATGGTATGCAAACACAGGGCAGAGAAAATCTGGAAAACAGGAACAGATGCACAGCTCAGCTCGGTAGCGAAAATTAGAACGGGCACCCTTATCAACTTCAAGCTACTCAAGTTATGGGGAAAGGCAACGACCGACAAGTGCCCGCTATGCGGTTTGCCGGACAGCTGCTCACACATCGTGACGGCAGAATGCGAACACCCGCATATGAAGGACCTTGCCATTCATAGGCACAACTTGGCAGTGCGGGCAATCATTGATGGCTTTCTGAAGACAGATGCAGCCTGCGGCAGCACTGTCGTCTCCGACATAGGCAACCAGCACGATCATGGGCTAGATTACACGAGACTAGCTGGCAACAAGCGCCTCAAACAGATACCGGACCAACTGCACAGAGCCCTATTAGGGGAGCTGATCAACCGGGTAGACCAGGGATGCGACGACACCGCAAGAGTCCTCCTACAAACTCTATCGCGTCGAGCCAAGTGCAGTCCATTGTCGACCAAAAGATCCGACTACTTGCAAGGCAGGGGTCCGAACCCAGAAGTCACGCCGCTACAACAGGCGAAAGCTATGATGGCCAGCTTCCCACCGGACAAGAAATTGGAGCAACTGAAAGCGATGTTCCCGTTCAGACCCGATGTTCTGATCTTACCACCAGAAATCACGAACGGAAAAGGGGGCGGCTGCCCTCTTCACTGGAACTGGTCCCGATGCACTGATCACAAAGAGAGTCGCAGGCCTGCACACAGGATTCAAGTAGTTGAAGTGGGGTTCTGCAGAGACGGATTTGCCCAAGCCAAACACGATGAGAAGGAAACACAGCATGAACTCTTCCTGCACCTCCTGCAGTGCATCAGCAAGCAGGACTCAGCCGAGCGAGTTTACGATTTTCACAACGTGGTGATCAGCGTGACAGGTCAGATCTACCACAGGGCCAAAAACACCGCAAGCGCTCTCACCAGCAATCATCCACACATCCGCAACCGCATTCTTAACAAGTGGCAAAGCGTAGCTCTAAACATGACACATGCCATGATAGTGAAGAGAAGGCAACTGGATTGCCACCACCTTAGCGAAGCATTCCACCGCAAACACAGAGCACATAGTTGTAGCCCCTAAAGGGGGCACTCCTCCCTTTTACACCGGGAGCGAGCCCATCATCACTTCCTTGACACTCTCGAGGAAGGGATGGTTTAGGGTTCGCCCGTCATAACGTCGGCTTCGCCGACGTTCATCTTTTTTTTTTTTTTTTTTTTTTTTAGACGATGTCCTCATCCTCTCTAAGACAGCTGAGGAACACAAGCGGCACTTGCGCATGGTGCTTGATCGTTTGCGGAAATTCAAGCTTTACCTGCGAC
>CAZOIX010000153.1:0-7696 GCA_964579685.1 uncultured Mycobacterium sp. | reverse complement strand
GTCGTCCATGGTCAGCGGCTCGCGGAATGCCGCACGAGGGTTGAGAGCAGCGTTGCGCCTGCTGTTGATCGCATGCCAGCCGAGTTGCTCCTTGGTCGTTCCGTACAGGTCCATGTGACGCCGGCAGTGCATCGCCACCCAGTTCGCTGCCGAGTACGAATGCGCCGCCAGCAGCGCGTCGATGTCCTCGAACGGTTTGAGCTTCCTGCGCATGCCGGGCGCCCGGGGCTCGACCGGCGGGCTGGCCAACGGCGCAAGCAAGGGGGAGGCCGTCGAACCGGTCATCGCCCCGCCGAGCATCTGCACCGTCCGATAGACCAACACGTGGCGTGCCCGCTTCTCCGCCACGGCGACGAGCGCCGACATGAACGGGGTGAGCACCCCGCCGGTGCCGAACCCGATGCCGACATCGGTGGCCTCATTGCCAAGGGCATCAACGACTTCGGAGGGCAGCGTATCGCCGAAGGTGCAGAATCCGTCGATATCGTCTGGGGTCAGTCCGGCGTCGGCGATCGCGGCCCGCACCGCCTCCATGGTCAGTTCCAAACCCGGGATGCCGGTTTTTCGTCCGATGCGCGATATGCCGAGGCCGCTGACGATCGTGTCCTTCTCGAAGTAGCTCATCGGCACCCATCCGTCTATTTTTGTAACGACAGCCGATAGGAATGTACTTTGCATGTCATGTCCGACGACGCCCCACCCGCCGTCCCCGCGCGCATGCTTCCCGCACTCGACGACCACAATCGGGCGTTCTGGACCGGCGGAGCCGACGGACAACTGCGAATCGCCTTCTGCGTGCAGTGCGGCATGTGGGTGAGTCCACCGGCCGCCGAATGTCCCGACTGCGATGGTCCGCTGGAATCACGCCCGGTGTCCGGCCGCGGGACGGTGTTCACCTACACGGTCAACTACCAGCCGTTCAATCCTGAAGTGCCCGTGCCATACGTGATCGCGATCGTCGAGCTGGCCGAGCAGGCCGATTTGCGTATCGCGTCGAATATCGTTGATTGCGAGCCGGATTCGGTTTGCATCGGACTACCCGTCGAGGTGCGCTTCGAACGGCAGGATGTCGGCGACGAAAGCGTCTACATGCCCGTGTTCGCGCCTCGGACCGACTAGTAGTGCCGGTTCCGACTCGCAAGATTGCCCACAGGGTTGTGGAGTTCGTCTCGGTCACAGCCCTAGATGCAATCTTCGGCCGCGAACTAGCGGGCGGCCACCAGCCGTTCGACCTCGTGCAGATCGTACGGCGCCCGCAGGCCGAGAATCAGGTGCTGAGCCCCCGCGTCGGCCAGTGACTGCATGAGGTCGGCATCCGCCCGTTCGATCCAGACTGTGCGCTCGATCTCCGCGGGGTTCCTGCCGATCTCCGCACACCACCGGTCGATGACGGCATTCTTCGTGCGGATCGTGTCGGCGTCCCCGTAGCCGTTCCACATGTCGGCGTACTGCGCGACCAGGCGCAGCGTCCTGCGCTCGCCCTGGCCGCCGATCAGGATGGGCAGGCGGCCGAGGGGACCAGGCTGCAGCAGTCCGAGCCGACGACGAATGCGCGGAAGCGTCTCGGCCAGCGCGTCCAGCCGCTGTCCTGGCGTGCGGACCGGATAGCCGTATTCGATCTCGTCCTTGTCCATCCACCCCGATCCGATGCCGAGGACGGCGCGGCCACCCGACAGGTGATCCACCGTGCGCGCCATACCGGCCAGCAGGTCCGGATTGCGGTAGCAGCCTCCCGTCACCAGCATCCCGATCTGGGTGACGTTGGACGTGGTCACGGCCATCGCGGACAGGATCTGCCAGCCCTCGAAGTGTGCTTCGTCGGCAGCGCCGTAGAGCGGCGGGAAGAAGTGGTCCCACGTCCACAGGGCGTCGACGCCGAGGTCGTCGACGCCCTGCCAGCCCGCCCGCAGGGCGGCCATGGTGGTGTTCTGCGGATGTATCTGGACGCCGACCTTCACACGGGAAGTGTGTCAGGCAGATGCGGCCAAGGTCTTCTTGTCCTCGTCGGCGAACGTCTCCTCCAACTGCACGGGTGAGTAGTCGACGTCGATCTCCGCAAGGTTCCGTCCCCGCGCACTGCTGATGGTTCCGAGGCGCCGCATCCCCTTGTCGGTGGCATACGCCGTGAACTCGTCCGTGGTGAAGTTGAACGGGATCTCGTCGTAGAGCGCGAAGGCGTCGTCGGTATTGCGTAGGGCCAGCGGGATGAGCTCGGCCATCTGCTTCTCGAAGACGTCCCAGTTGGCGTCGTCGGCGGCGACGTGGCGCCGACACGTGAAGGTGCCCCACGCCATGTGACGGCGTTCGTCATCGCCGATGCGCCGCACCAGCTCCTGCATCCCCGGGAGAATGTTGTTGTCCACGCAAATGCGATGCCACGCATAGTATCCCGTCAACGCCATCATCCCTTCGATGATGTGGTTGTACGTCGCCGAGGCCCTGACTTGAGCGGCGGGTGAGGGATCGGTCGCCAGCGCGTTGAGTGATTTCGGCAGCTCTTCGTAGAACATCTGCCGGTAGGACGGCAGGCCGTCCAGGTAGTGCTGCAGATCGTCGGTCATCCCGACCGCGTCGAGCCACATCCGGAACACCTGTGTGTGTTTGGCCTCCTCGAACGCGAACTGCGTCAGATACATCTCGTCACCGAGGCGACCTTCGGCGCGCATGGCCGCCATGAAGGGCTGGATGTCCTGGGTGACGGCTTCCTCGCCGGCGATGAACTGAGCGCACAACCTGGTGGCCCAGTCCCTTTCGAGTTCCGACAACCCTTCCCAGTCGGCGCGGTCGCGGGAGAAATCGATATCGGCCGGATCCCAGAACTTGGCGTTGCCCCCGGCGAACAGCTTCAGCGGCAGGCTGTCCCAGTTGAGGCCGCCGGCGGCGAGTGATTCAGAGTGGTTCCTGGTCATGCTCCGACTCTAGTGTGACTGCAGTCACAGTCAATGGGAGGTCGGGCGGGCGCGCCATTTGCGGTAGCCGTGGTGGGTGGCGAACGCCCCGATGACGGCGGTGATGCACCAGATCGCGATCGCGGCGTAGGCCAACGGTGAGGACAGGTCTGAAATCGACGCGCCCAGAGCGGTGTAGACGAACGCCCTGGGTACCGATCCGATGAATGCGCCAACGGCCATCTGCCACAACGGGACTCCGAACGCGCCGAAGGCATAGGATGCGAGCGCGTCCGAGACGCCGGGGATGAACCGCTGCCCGACGACTGCCCACAGTCCCCGCCGCTCGATCAGCCTGTCCAGCCGGTCGGCCCGCTCGGCCCCGAGCAGCTCCCGGGCGCTGGTTCGTCCGGCGCGCCGGCCGACCAGGCTGGCGATGATCGCCGTTCCCACCGTCGCCCCGAGCGTCACGAACAATCCGAGTACCGGCCCGAACAGCACGCCGCTGCCCGCCGCCAGGATCGGCCCAGGCACGAACACGGCCCCGAGCAGGGCCGACACCACGACATACGCGACCGGCGCCGCGGGGCCAGTGGCGGCCACGGCGGCGCGAACAGCCTCGACGTCGATGACCCTGGCGATCGCCACGAGGTAGAACATCCCGAGCAGAAACGCCACGACGACGGCGAGGCGCACGATGTGGCGCCGCCGCGCCGTGGGTGGGGAGTCGTCGATATCGGACATGCTGACTGCGATTGTGCCCGCTAACGCCCCGTCAGCGCAGGTAGCACCTCGTCGGTCAGTAGTTGCACCGACTTCCACGCCTCCTCGATCGGCATCGCGCCGACGAGCGGGTGCAGCACCACGTGATCCTCCGGATTCTCTTTCACGTCGGCGATCAACTGCTCGGGCGACATGAAGCGGTACCGGCCGGCAGCTCTGACGTCATCGAGGGTGTCGATCTTCTCGGTGCCGTGCATGAACGAGTGGACCTCACCGCCGCCCCAGCCCGAATAGACGCGGGCCTCCCAGAGGTAGTGCTCGCCGAGCTCTGCCCACGCCCGCTCCGGGTCCTCGTGCAGGAAGACCATGCCGCGACTGCGGGGCGGTGGCATCACGACGATCGGTCTGCGCCCCGCCTCGGCACACAACGCGCGGTAGTACTCGGCGAGTTCGGGAAGATGACTGGGCAGGTTCAGCGGAAGGCCGTGCCGTGCGGCCCGTTTCGCGGTGGCGCGCACACTTCCCCCGACGAACACCGTCGGATGCGGGCGCGTCAACGGTCCGGGGGTGAACTCCGGTGAGGACCACAGCGACATCAGCGTGTCGAGGAGGTCGTCCATCAGGCGACCACGGTCTTCGAACGGCGTTCCGAACAGCGCGTATTCACTGGGCCGGTAGCCGAGCCCGAGCGTCACGATCAGCCGCCCACCGCCGATGGTGTCGGCCAGTGCGATGTCCTCGGCGAGCCGCACCGGGTGCCACAACGGTCCCAATGCGCAGTCGACGCTGGCGACGACGCGTTCGGTGCGGGCCAGCAGGACCGCGGCGGTCATGATCGGATTGGAGCTCCAGCCGTGCCCGCTGGCGTGATGCTCGTCGAAACTGACGGCACTCACGCCGCGCGTCTCCGCCCAGGAGCTGAGTTCCAGTGCGGCCTGTATCCGGTCCCGGCGCGCGGCCGGATCATCCTGTGGTGCGGCGAAATTGAACCGCAGGATCGCCATCGTCATCGGGGCAACTCGCTCACTGGCTGGTGGACCCGCCGTCGACGACGACCAACGCGCCACTGGTGTAGGAGCTCTGCTCGGTGCAGAGGAAGGCGATCGTCGCCGCGATCTCGGCTGGGGTACCCAGGCGGCCCAAGGGGATGCGGGCGAGCTCGGCGTCGATGATCTCCGGCACCGTCTGGGCGAGCTCGGTCATCGGGGTATCGATCACGCCCGGCACGACCGCATTGACCCGGATGCCGCGCGGCGCCCACTTCACCGCGAGGTTGTGCGTGAGGCTCGCGATACCGGCCTTGGCCGCACCGTATCCGGGCACCATGGTCACCGCCCGCAGCGCCGAGAGCGACGACAGAAAGACGACGCTGGCACCGCCCGAGGCCGCCAATGCCTTACGCAGTCCGACGGTCAGGCGGTAGGGCGCGGTGAGGTTGAGCGCCACCGACGCTTCGAAACCGTCGGGTTCGGCTTCGTTGAGGCCGCCCGGGAAGTTCGCGCCGGCATTGTTCACCAGCACATCGAGTGTGCTTGTGGCAGAGACCAACTCGTGGATCGACTCAGTGTCGGTGAGGATGAGCCGGCGGTAGGTCATTCCGGAGAGGTCGGTGTCGTAGTCGTCAGGGCCGGCCTTGGTGCCGGTGACCGTGACGGTGGCGCCGGTATCGCGGAACAGCTGCGCCGTCGCGTGTCCGATTCCGCTGGTGCCGCCGGTGATCAGCGCCTGGGTCCCGGTGAAGTCGAAGGTGGCGCGGGCTGTCACGAATAGTCTCCGATCTTCTTGGTCAGCCAGGCGGATTCCCAGAAGTTCGCGCTGGCCGCCAACAGGTTCTGGTGCGCGGTCTTCAGCACGGCACGTGCGCCCGGGTGTGTCGGATCGGCGTGCACGACCGCTTCGGCGAGATGGATGGCCCGCACCGGACGGCCTGCCGCAAGGTGTTCCTCGGCCCGTTCCACCACCCGGCCGGCGCCGGCGAGGTCGACGAAGTCGGCATTGAGCTCGTCGGGTCCGATGTCGTAGAGCTCCGTGGTCGAGCGGTGATGGAACCAGCCCGAGTAGGTCTCCCAGATGGCCCGCACATCCCAGGGCACCTTGCCGTAGCCCTGGCCGACCTCGAGTTCGGCGGGCAGCGTGACCTCACGCATCAAGGTGTGCACATCCTTGCCGGCGTTCATGCCTTCGACAGTGTGGTCGTGGAGATGGGCGATCGCATCACGCAGCCGCGTCAGCTCGGCGTGGATGCGTTCGGTGCCGCGGATCGGATCGAAGTGTCCGGTGATCAGGACCTCCGGCGCAAGGTCACGTACCCGCTCGATCGAGGCGATCGTGGTCAGCGCGTCGCGGTACCTGTCGCCGCGCATCGTGACGAAGTTGGGGATGTGGCCGAACACCGGTCCGAAGGTGTTGCCGCACAGACACACCTGCTCTTCGGGGAGCCAGACGACCATCGAGTCGGTTGTCTCGCCGCCGGGCGTCGCAAGAAGTTCGATGGTGCGGTTTCCGACGGTCAACACGAGTGCGTCGTCGACTTCGATGTCGGCCGAGAGTGTGGCCTGTGCCGGTAACCGCTTGCCGAAGCGCTGCTGGATCGCGGCGATGCCATGGGCGAGTTTGTCGGAGAACGCGAATGCGCTGTTGTTCGCGCGGTAGGACAGCAGGCGCTCGTTGTCGTCACGCCAGTGGCGCCAGTTGGCCTGCGCCACCACCCGGGTGTCGGGGTCGCGCATCGTGTCGAGGCCGCCGACGTGGTCGTAGTGGCCCTGCGTGACGATGACGTAGCGGATGGGGGAGGTGTCCACTGCGTCGAAATTGGCACGGTGCACCTGGCTTTCGAATCCCATGCCGGTGTTCACGACGACGCGGCCGTCGCTGGTGGTGAGCAGATAGGTATTGGACAAACCGGGCGAGCACCAGATTCCGGGCGCGACCTCCTCGGCGCGTTCGGCCGCGGCGGGAGCCAGGGCGTCAGCGCCGGGACGACTCCGGTAGATCGGTTCTTCGCTCACCTAGTGTCCTTCGGGTCGCACGTCGAATCGTTCGAAGTAGAAGGCGAATTGCGAGCGTAGTTCGTCGGGTGAGACTCCGAAGTGCCTTTGCAGCTCATAGTGCACTGCGCCGTGCTTGCCACGCGGATTACCGTCCAGATAACCCTGGAACGCCCTGCGGACCTTGCCCGTCAGCTCGACACCTGCGCGTGCGTAAAGATCGTCGACCAGTTCCAATTCGTGGCCGTTGAGATGGTGAAAGCCGATGTCGACACTGCGCTCGGCCGGTACCAGGGCGCGGTCGCGCACGCATCCGCGCAGCAGCCGCTCGACGCGGTCGGCCCAGTAGTCCAGCAACCACGTCGGCTCGATCGTGCGGCGGCGCAGCCGGTCGGAGTAGGCCATCATCGTGATCGCGGACTGGATCACTGCGACGGGGTCGCGGTGGGTGAAGGCCACGGTGGCATCGGGGAACGTCGCCATCAGCGGACCGAGCTGCTCGCAGTGCTGAGGTGACTTCAGCACCCACGTCCGGGGACCGCGCAGGTACGTCAGCGCCTGCAGGACCTTCTTCATGTAGCCGTAGTGCCGGTTCTGGTCGAGGCCGAGGTAGAAGTCCCGCCACTGGGGAACGCGGGCATGCCATTCGAGCACGTACCCGGCGAAGTCCAGGTCGAGGATCTCGACTTCCTCTTCGATCGCCTCGGGAAAACGGTCATGCATGGCCGCGGTGGCCGGGGCGCTGACCATCATGGCGTCGTGTTCGTTCTTGGCGCGGGTGTACCGCGGGTCGACGCCGTGGACGTCGGGGCCCTGCCCCGGAATCGGCAGGGGCTCTTGACTTTCCCAGTAGGGCAGTGCCCTGCGCCGAGGATCGGCGGCGAGCAGGTTGACCAGATGAGTGGTGCCCGACCGCGGCATCCCCACCACGATGAACGGCTTCTCGATCGGAATCGACTCGATCTCGGGATGATGCTTGAGAAGGTCGGTAAGGGACAACCTGTTGCGCAGCAGCCGCACCATGCGCTGGCGCAGCGTCCCGCGGATCAGTTGGGTCAGGCCGTCGTCGGCGTCGATCGCGGCGGCATAGGCGGATAC
>CAZOIX010000152.1:6761-7750 GCA_964579685.1 uncultured Mycobacterium sp. | reverse complement strand
CGACCCGGTCCAGGTGGAGCTCGGCGGCGGCCTTGTCGATGGACCAGAACGGGCCGAGGCGCTCGGCGAGCTCGTTGACAGGCTCGGACGCTTCGGCCCTATCGTGCTGAGTCGCTTGTGCCATCGCTGCTCACCTCCTGGCTTGTGTCCATTGTGCCACCGCGAAGCCCGCCGATCGGCGCGATGCCTGTGCCGACTCCAGCTCGGACCCTCTGTGCGGTCGGGCCCGGACTCCCGCGCGGCGGGAGACTCCAAACGCCGAAGCGTTCTACCGTGCCGGGGTGAAGGACTACGCCGAGGTCTTGCGGTACGCGAACCTGACCATCGCGCTCATCGACCGCACACGACGTCAGGAACGGCGCCTGCAGAAGTCCTACCGGCGTCTTCGCGAGGTCGAGGTCGGTGATGGCGTCGGGTGGGCGCCGCCGGAGTACGGGCGCGCGATGGCTCGCTTCGACGACGACCTGTACTTTCTCGTCGTCGCGCTGCGGCAGGTCTCACGCGGCCGCGAGCTCCTGGAGCACCTGGGCCACCCGATGCCGCCACTTCGTCAGGACGCTCTCGTGCGGGCCTGGCGCAACATCGAGGAGCACTGGGACGACCCGGGCCGCGGCGAACCGATCCGTGCGCTGAAGAACTGGGCCCAGGAGTCCGACGAGGTCGAGCCTGGTCTGACCCACTCCGGCACCGACAAGCTCCACACCGCGTCCGGACTGCGCATCAAGTGGGTCCGCAAGGACCTTCGCGCCCTGCGTGAGGCCGCCGACGCCGTCAGCGAGTCCGAGTGGCATCACTGCTACATCAACGCCGAGGAAGCTGCGGCCATCCTGGAGATGCCGCTCGAGGAGTTCGTCCAACTCCAGCCGCCACCGTTCAACTTGGACTTCGAGGGCGAGGACGGCGTGCGGTTCTTCCGGGAGGCTGTCGAGGCGCGAAGATCTGGCCACCTGCTCCCGCCGCGCTGGGTCCAGGAGGGCTGGGTCGAGCCC
>CAZOIX010000152.1:0-6751 GCA_964579685.1 uncultured Mycobacterium sp. | reverse complement strand
TCGGCACAATGAACTAGGGCTACCCGGCCCCACTCCAGCAGCGAGTGGGGGTGAATCGCCGAACTAGAGGCGGGCAGCGAGCCTCTGTACGCCGTCGCCGTCCAGGTCCTCCAGGGCTTCGCGCCGGCCCGCGAGCGCGACGAGCAGCGCCTCACCGGGCCCGCGGACCTCGTCGCCCTTTCCATGCGACCAGTCCACGTCTTCGGCCACCAGCCTGAGACCCTTGGCGTTCTTGCCGGCCGGGATGGTCGGTGCGCGCAGAGCGAAGTCCAGCACCGGGACCAGTCGCTCGGCCGGGATGGTGCGCGGGATGCCGAGGGCTCGGCGCACGTCCTGCTGGTGAATCATGCCGTCCGTCAGCGCGATGCGGCCGCCGAAGCCGGCCGTCAGGCCTCGGGGGTGCCGGTGCCGCGCCACGAACTGCGCAACGTCCTCGTCGGCGAGGTCGTCGTGGGAGCGGAGGACCTGTTCGTTGATGCGGTCGACGCTGAGCCGTCCCCGCAGGAACGCGAAGGGGAGACCGCCGAACGAGAGGTCGTCGTAGCTGACGACGTGCACAGCCACATCGCGCACGGACCAGCCAGGACACAGGGACGGCGCCTTGAGCTGCTCTCGGGTGAGACCCGCCAAGAGGTCTGCGAGGTCGTCTCGCTCCTGCGCCGCAAGGTCCTTGATGGTGGTCACGTGCTCTCCGCTTCGAGGTTGTCGGCTCATTCAACGCGCGTCAGCCGCGGGCCGCAATGTCTGGTGGCGGTGGTGACCCGCGCGTGGTGAGAGGGGACGACAGACGGGTCAGTCGTGCCGGCGGGTGGGGCTGAGCTCGAGAGTCTCCGCGCTGATGGGGGTGCAGCAGCCGTCGGAGCAGACACCGTCCTGGCAGCAGCCCTCACCGGTGTCGCTGCGGCCTGTCGGGGCGCAGCAGCCTTCGCCCCTCCAGGCCTGGATGCCTTCGCGGACGGCGACGGCGGCGATGACGAGTCCGGCGATGGGGTCGGCCCACGACCAGCCCAGCGTTGCGTTCAGGACGAGGCCGATGAGCAGGACTGCGGACAGGTAGGTGCACAGCAGCGTCTGCGTGGAGTCGGCGACGACGGCGTTCGAGCCGAGGGCCTTGCCGGTGCGGCGTTGCGCCCAGGACAGGAACGGCATGATGGCCAGCGACAGCGCTGCGAGCACGATGCCGACGGTCGAGGAGTCCGGCTCGTGGCCGGTGATGAGCGCGCGGGCGGACTCGAAGCCGACGTAGGTGGCGAGGGCGAAGAACGAGAACGCCATGAGGCGCAGAGCCTGCTGCTCGCGGGACTCGGGCATGCGGTGGCGGAACTGCCACAAGATGATGAGTCCGCTGGAGACCTCGACGGTCGAGTCGAGGCCGAACCCGACGAGGGCTACGGAGCCGGCAGCCAGGCCCGCGGTGATGGCGATGATGGCCTCGAGGACGTTGTAGCCGACGGAGGCGCTGGCGAGCAGCTGGGCGCGGCGACCGTACCGGGCGCGATCTGCGGGCGTCAGGACTGCGGTGTGCGGCGGGGCGCTCATGCCGGGTTCTCGGTGCCGTAGACGGGACAGAGGGTGACGGCGTCGCCGGTCAGGGCAAGCATCCGCTCGACCGCACCCAGGAACTCCAGGGTCGCCTTGGGGTGGGTGAGCGAGTAGTACGACGCCCGCCCCTGGGCACGGACCTCGACGAGTCCGCAGTCCGCGAGGCAGGCCAGGTGCCGGGACACGGTCGACTGGGCCAGACCGAGGTGTCGCACGAGGTCGACGACGCGGTGCTCGCCGCCGAGCAGGTGCTGCACGAGGGCCAGACGTGTGCGGTCGGAGAACCCGTTGAGCAGGCAGGCGGCGCCGGTCAGCGCAGCCAGTTCACCACCGGACTGAGTGTCATCGCACGGGTCAAGTATCATCGTCACAACCGGATGATGCCCGATCGTCGGCTACCAGCGCAACAGGAGACCAGATGACGACCCGCCGCCGCGCCAACCAGGTCACGTTCGCCGCCTGTGCCGCCGCCGTGCTCATCCTCGGCGGACTCGTCGCCTACAGCGTCTCCACGAACGACCCGGCCGAAGCCGAGGAGGTCCCCGAGCTCGTGCTGCGAGAGGACAGCCATCGCCTCGAGACAGCCGCCGAGGGAGACGTCACCCTGGTCGAGTTCCTCGACTTCGAGTGCGAGGCATGCGGTGCCGCGTACCCCGTCATCGAAGACCTGCGCGAGCGGTACGCCGACCGAGTCACGTTCGTCTTGCCCTACTTCCCACTGGACGGGCACGCCAACGCTCGCAACGCCGCGCACGCCGTCGAGTCGGCCGCCCGCCAGGGCCAACTGGAGCCCATGTACCAACGGATGTTCGCCACGCAGGCCCAGTGGGGTGAGCAGTCCGAGTCCAAGGCGGCCCTGTTCCGCACCTACGCCCAGGACCTCGGCCTCGACATGGCCAAGTACGACGCCGACGTGAGCAGCGAGTCGGTCGCTCGTCGCGTCCAGGCCGACGTCGACGATGCCCTCGCTCTCGGCGTCTCGGGGACGCCCACCTTCTTCTTGGACGGCCGGCCCTTCTCACCGACATCGGTCGAGGACTTCACCCGGGCCCTGGATGCGGCACTGACGAAGTAGGGGCCAGCTCGGCATCGCCTTCTTCAGGCGTGGGTGGGCCGCCACCCGCCGCGGCATGACACCGGGCGGCGCGAAGAGAACACCCCGCCGAGAGAGCCAGGGTCAGTCGACGGCCTGCCTGTAGGGCGCAGGCGATTTCCTCGACGCAGCAGCTTTCTCGCGCACCTTGCATCCGGCCTAAAAGCCGAACAGGAGGGCGCGCTCAGCGCACTTGTCGAGTCAGGGCTCGGTTCTCAGCCCTGGTGGAGCGCAGTTCGCCCAGGAGGCGTTCTCGTTCATCTGTCATCGAGACGAGTCGCCCTTCGAGCTCGTCGATGCGATCGAGTGCGTCCGCGAGACGGTTGCGCAGCGAGTCCTCGGTGGCGCGGGTCTGCGCCACCGGCGTCTTCAGCCGGTTGCTAGGGCCTCCAAGGTCGCGGATGTCGGCTAGGAGGGCCGGATGGCTGTAGATGAAGCTGCGGGCGACGCCGGCGCGTGCTGCGACGCCGTGCACGGTGACTCGCTCACCAGCCTCCAGGAGGTCCGCTGTGGCTTGCCGGACACGGTCCAGTGCGGCTGCCGTCTTGCGCTCGTTCGCCTCCCTGAGGGTCGCGAGGCGTGTCTCTCGGTCGTTCACGCGGGGTCCTCTTTGGGCGGCAGGCGACGGAGGCCTTCGATGATGTTCGTGAGGTTGACGAAGGGCACGCGGTTGATCTCGGCCATCCGCGATTGCCCGGCTTCTTCAGCGGACCTCAGCAACTCGCCGTGCTCGTCTCGTTGACGTTCGAGTACGGGGAGGAATGTCGGGTCGGTCGCGAAGCTGTCGCACGTGAGGCAGGCGTTGGCATGGGGGCATGTCTGCTGGATGGGCAGAGTGCAGTAGCCGTTCGGGAGCGCCTGTGTGGCGCGCGAGACCTGCTCCAGCATCCATTCGACCTCGGCGACTTCGCCGTCCGGGGGTGAGATGCGCTCGCCGGTGATGTTGACTCGTTGGTAGGCCTCCCACTCGCGCCTGACGGTGCTGTTGTGGAGGTGCGCGTACACGCTGACCATCCGGTCCGAGCGGTGGCCGAGCAGATCCTTCACGACGTGCTGGGGCACGTTGTTGTTGATCCACCGGGTGCCGCACGTGTGCCTGAACTGGTGGGCCGTGACCCGCGTCTTCGCGCCGGTCTCGTCGGTGAGGTCGAGCGCGGCGCACCAGCCGACGAGGGCGTCGTGCAACGTCTGCGGACTGACGTGAGCGACGCACCCCTTGCGCGTCCGCGGGAACAGCAGATCGCAGTCCTCTCCGAACTCCTTCCGCACCCGGCGCTGCTGCTCGCGGATGGCGCGGGCGACATCGTCCCGGAGCGGGACGCGCATGTCCTTGCGCGTCTTGGTGTCGAGGTAGCGCAGCGCCCAGGCCGAGGCCCCGCTGTCTCGAGGCAGCTCTTCAAGGCACGACGCAGTGAGGGTGATCGCGTGGATCAGCCGGATGCCGGTGGTCATGATGATCTGGATGGCGACTCGCATGTCCGTTCGCCGCACCATGTCGAGGGCACCAGGAGCCTCGAGCTGCTGCATGACGAACTCGGAGATGTAGCGCGGTTGGGCGGGCTCCCGCCTGGGGAACTCGCCGGGGAGGAAGCGAGCGCTCGCCGGCAGACCCTCGACCCACTCCAGGGCTCGGGCCTCCTCGAGCAGCAGGTTGACCGTCCCAAGCTCGCGCTGGAGCGTCGCGGCACTGAACCTCTGCCCATCAGGCTTGCGGGCCTTGTTCACATGGTCTCGGTACTGGAGTAGGACATCGCGTGTCAGTTGGGCAGGGTCGGCCACTCCGGCCCCCTCGAGGTACCGACCGAACCGGGCCAGCAGAGCCACCTGAGTGCCTGCGTACTGCGGGGACGCCTGTTCGCCGGCCAGGCGGTACTCGGTCCACCTCTGAACGAGGTTGCCGAACCACGCCGGCTCGATCGAGTCGAAGTCGGCGAAGTACCCCGAGCCGCTGCGCCGCAGGCCGAGCCCGCGCCTGCCCGGTCGTGCCCAAAAGTCGCGCCCCGCGGCCAGCGTCGCGCGCACGCACCCGGTGCCGCGGGCGGCCGACAGCGTCATGGCGAGCGAAGACATCAGGTCGGCGGCGTCGTGGTCGAGAAGCGACTCGACGTCGTGGGCGACGAGACGCCGCACGAGGTCGTTGACGACGTGAGCCCGAGCGCGTTGCGGGGCGGCCGGCGTGCCGCGCACCTGCAGACCGTAGGCGATCTCGTCTCGGAGTCGGCCGGACAGCGGCGCGAGAACGAAGACCCCTCGGATCGACGCATGCTTGTCGGGCGGGTCGTCGGGCGACAACGCGGGTCGCGGGTCGGCCGTTGCCGCCCACCTCGTGGCGTCACCTGCCTGCGCGACGCGGTGATGCCGCTTGTGGAGCGAGCAGAGCGGTACGACGCTGCTGTGCCGCACTCGATCGCACTTCGGCACCTGACAGGGCTGCAGGCTGTAGAGACCCTCGGGGTCCGGGGGGATGAGATCGGCCCGGAATCGGTCCTGGAGCGCCGCAGAGAGCGCCGCCCAGGCGTCCCCTTGGTCGACTGACTGCAGTGGTGAGACGCTCACGCCGGCTCCCAGCAGCCGTGCTCTTCGAGTTGAGCCCGCAGGTCGTCGACATCGAGGTGGGAGTAGATGTCGGCGGTGGTGCTGAGGCTGCCGTGCGTGAGCAGATGGCTGATGATCTCGAGCCGCATGCCGGCGCGGTGGTGGAGGGTTGCGAAGGTGTGACGGAAGGTGTGACAGGACCAGCCGTCGAGGTTCACTCTTCGGCGCAGGCGCTTGACGATGGCATCAACGGCCTCGGCGTTCAGCGGCTGCCCTGCGGTCGGTCCGGAGAGCGTCACGAACACGTAGTCGCTGTCCAGGGACCCGTACTCGCGGTGCATGTAGTCCAGGTAGAGACGCGCGACGTCGCGACTGATGGGGATCGTCGCTTCCTTCTTGTTCTTTGCGCGTGCGCCGTTCACGTTGTCGTCTCGGTGGCGGATCGAGATGGTGCGTGCGCGGGTGTCGACGTCGCTGTGCCGCAGACCCAGCACCTGCCCTCGGCGCATGCCTGTCGTTGCTAGGAGCGTGAAGAACAGCCTGTCCCGGTGGGTCCGGCAGGCATCGACGATCGACCTCGCTTGCGCGATCGTGAGGACCTCGAGCTCTCGGCGCGTGGTCCGCAGTCGCGGCCCGATCCTGGTCTCGTCTAGCGACCGGCCCGCCACGCCCGCGAGCAGCGCCTTCTCGGCTCGCACCGCGTTTCGAGCGCGAGTCGCCAGCCGCTTCGCCGCGGGCAGGTCGTCGCGGTCGCCGAGGAACCGGTAGAAGCCGGAGACTCCGGTCATGATGCGGTTGACCGTCGTCTCGGTCCGGATCGCGGCCTCTCCGGTCAGCAGCGCGACGTCCGGCGCCGGTCGACGAAGGTGTTGGACGAAGAAGGCGAGGTGCTCGTTCGTCACGTCCGCGTAGTCCAGCGACTCCAGGTGCAGGTACTCGAAGAAGGCCCGGAGGTCGTACGCGTAAGCGCGCTGCGTGTCAGGGCTGCGTTCGATAGCCAGCAAGTAGGCGAGGTAGTCGTCCACGACACCGATGGGCAGACCGTCGTCCGTCACGACCGTCCAGGATCGTCGGCCGAACGAGTCAGTGAGTCGGCGGACTGCGGTCATGCTCAACCCCTGGCGAGGACGTGATCTGGATAACCTGTCCTCACCGAGCCTAGGTCGAAGTCCCAGGCCCTTTGTGGAGGACGGTAGCGACAGCGTGTCGAGGCTGGTCCGGATAACAAGAGCCTTCTAATCTCTGGGTCGCAGGTTCGACTCCTGCCGGGGGCACCCATCCTCTTCGCGGCCTTCACCCAGCCCTGTAAGCCACGTGGTCAGGCTGGTAGGTCGAGGGCGGCGAGCTCGTCGGCCGCCAGGTCGACGTCGGCGACGCGCAGGGCGGACTCGAGCTGCTCCACGCTGCTGACGCCCAGGATCGGGCGCACCTCGGGGGTCGACGCGAGCAGCCAGGCCAGCACGACCACCGACCGCGGCACCCCGTGGGCGCCGGCGACCTCGTCGAGCACCGCGAGGCGGCGCGTCGTGCCGGGGTGGTCGTAGGCCTCGGGGAACGGCCGGTCGGCACGGTCGAAGGCGC
>CAZOIX010000151.1:0-7763 GCA_964579685.1 uncultured Mycobacterium sp. | reverse complement strand
CGGCCGCATGCTCCGCTCGCTCTCCGGCTTCCTGCGCGAGGAGGCGCGTACCCGAGGTGAGCTCGAGGCCCGCCAGTCGTGGACCGTCAACGCGGCGCGGCTCGCCGTCGCGGCGCCGTGGGTGGTGCTGGCGGCGATGAGCCTGCAGCCCGACGTCGTCGGACGCTACGCGACGACCACGGGAGCGGTCGTGCTCGTCGTCGGGGCCGTGGTGTGCGTCGTCGCGTTCCGGCTCATGCTCCACCTCGGCCGACTCCCGCAGGAACGGAGGGTCCTGCCATGAGCCCGTCGGTCACCGGGGCCGTGCTCGGCGCCCTCCTCGCCGCGGGTCTGCTGCTGGTGGTGAGCTCGTGGCGTCGCGCCAGGCGGCCCACGCCGCAGCTGCGGGTCGACCCCTACCTCGCTGACCTGGTCGCGCGGCCGAGCACCTCGACCTCGACGGTCGGCGCCGTGTACGGACCCCTCCTGCGCTCGGCCGGCGCCGCGGTCGGGCGCGTCACCGGCGGTGCGTCCGGGGTCGAGCGTCGTCTGACCCGGCTGGGGAGTCCGTACGGCGTCGAGGAGCTGCGGATGCAGCAGCTCGTCTGGGGCGCTCTCGGCTTCGGTGTCGCCGCGGTGGTCTCCACCATCGTGTGGACCACGTACGGCGGCTCGGCCTCCGTGCTCCTCGTGGTCTGCCTGGTCGGTCTCGTCGCTGGCGTCCTCGGACGCGACACCTACCTCTCCACCCAGGTACGCCGCCACGAGCGACGCCTCGCCGAGGAGTTCCCGGTCGTCGCCGACTTGCTCGCCCTCGCCGTCGCCGCGGGGGAGAGTCCGGTCGCGGGGCTCGAACGTGTCCTCCGCGTCCTGCGGGGGTCCCTCGCCGAGGAGCTGGCGACGGTCCTGTCCGACGTGCGGACCGGACGCACCGTGCCCGCTGCGTTCGATGCGCTCGCCGCCCGTACCGGCGTGCCCAGCATCGCTCGCTTCGCCGAGGGCCTCGCCGTCGCGGTCGACCGGGGCACCCCGCTCGTCGACGTCCTCCACGCGCAGGCCGCCGACGTCCGCGAGGCCGCACGCCGCGAGCTCGTCGAGGCCGGTGGTCGCAAGGAGATCCTCATGATGGTCCCCGTCGTCTTCCTCGTCCTCCCGGTCACCGTCGTGTTCGCGTTCTACCCCGGCCTCGTCGGCCTCCGCCTGTCCAGCTGATGAAGGAGCGACCATGTCCACCCTGACCGCACGGCTACGAGCCCGCCTCCAGCGCCCTCCCCACGACGAACGCGGGGACGTGCCCGGGTGGGTGATGATCACCGTGGTGAGTGGGGTCTGACGCCACTACCGGGGTTGCACGTCCCGCTCGGCCACCCACTGCGCGCCGCCCGTGACCCGCGGGTCGTCCACCCGGGCGTACACGCACCCGTTGGCGCGCCGCTCGACCACGCCCTCGAGGATGTCCCAGCCATCGCGGGCGAAGTGGAGGCGGACACGGACCGGCGTGCGCTCGGACGGCTCGATCGGGATGCTGCGGGCGTGGGGGCCGTGCTCGTCGCGTTCGGGCCACGCCTGGTTCGTCACGACCTGCCACAGGGCCGACGGGGCGCGGTTGGTGTGGTGGGTCATTGGTGGTGAGGGTAGGCCGCTGGGACGACGAAAGCGCCCCGCCAGCACGAGGGCTGACGGGGCGCTGCCGGGGGTGGGTCAGGACGCGAACGCTGCGGCGAGGGTGTGCACGGCGTGCTTGTCGAGGGCGTCGAGCTGGCGCTGGTAGCCGATGGTGGTCCGGGGGTCGACGTGGCGTGCGGACGCCTGCACGAGATGCAGCGGGATGCCGAGGTCGAGCGCCACGGTCACGTGACAGTGCCTCAAGGCATGCGGATGCACGTGCAGGTGGCCCAGGCCGGCGCGTTCGGCGATGCGGGTGACGGTCCGGCCGACCTGGTACTTCGACAGCGGCCCGGATGCGCGTGGCCAGTCCGCGAGGAGCACCGGCCCGGTGGTGCGGTCGCGGGCGGCACGGCGGATCGCGCGCATGACCGGCACGGGCAGCGGGATGGTGGCCTCCTTGTTGCCCTTGCCGACCAGGCGCAGGATGTGCAGGCCGTCGACCTGCTGGACGATGTCCTCCACGCGGATGCTGCGGGTCTCATGGCTGCGCAGGCCGAGGACGAGCAGCAGCGTGATGAGGGCCTCCTCGCACGGGGTGCCCTCGCGGGCGGTGTCGAGGAGCCGGAACGCTTCACGCCGGCGCAGGGCCACGAGCCGGGACTCGTCGCGCTGCCACCGTGGTGCGCGGACCCGGGCGGCGGGGTTGGTGGTCAGGTACTCGTCGTCGACGGCGGAGTCGTAGAACGAGCGCAGCGTGTGGAGGTGCTTCTCGACGGTCTGGGGCAGGTTGCCGCGGACGGTCTCGCAGTGCCGCAGGTAGAGCTCGATGTGGGGCCGCTTGAGCTCGAGGGGCCGGACGTCCTGGTTGATGCACCAGCCGATGAAGGTGCGGATCTGGTGGCGGTAGGTCTCGGCGGTGTTGCCGGAGTAGCGGGCGAGCCAGCCGGCGATGGCGAGGTCGTCGTCGGAGCGGCGTGTGGGCTCGGTCCAGGGCAGGGGTGTGGCAGTAGCGTGACGCATAGCGTCCTCCCGATCAGTCACGTGATTGGTGGGCGTCAGGACCCGTTCGGGATGGCCGTCCCGGGCGGGTCCGCCCGTTGGTGATGCTCACCGTACTGCGACCCCATGACTTTTTAAAGCGTGCTTCACATCGGATGCAAAGCACGCTTTACTAGAGGCATGAACAAGCCACACGCCGCCACCGTCGCCCTCGTCCAGTCCTCCCCCGCCATCCACGCTCTGATCCAGACCAACGACGCCGCACTCGAGGCCCTCATGCGCTTCGACCGCATCGCGCGCAACCTTCCCGAGCTCGTCGCCCTCAGCACCGACCCGAAGGTCGCCACCCTGGTGGACGCTCGGCTCCGCGCCGAGGCTGCCACCATCCGCCGCCTGCTCGACCAGGCGGCGTGACGGTGGCGTTCCAGCGGCAATACGTCCACCACGACGGCGTGGGCGCCGCGTTCGACATGGGACCCGCCTGCCTGGTGATCGAGGGGTGCGCACTCGATCCCGTCCAGGCACACGACCTGGCGGTCATACTCCTGGAGTGGTCATGGACGAAGTGAAGGCGGCAGCGGCAGCAGTCGAGCAGGCTCGACTCGCGCTGGAGCGCGCCGAGCAACGACGGAACACTGCGATTCGCGCGGCCCTGGCAGACCAGGTGCCGGTCAGTGAGATCGCGGCGGCGACGGGCCTCTCTCGGCTGCGCGTCTACCAGGTCCGCGACGGCCGCCGCTGAAACGACGAAACGCGCCCCTCCCGCCGAAGCGGAAGGGGCGCGCGTAGTGCAACAGTTGCCGCAGATGGGGCAGTGTCAGGTCGTGGGCTCGGGTGGACCGCTCGGCTCCTGGGCCACCTGCTGCCGCAGGGCGTCGTTCTCCTGAGTGAGAACAGCGACGCGCTGGTAGAGCTCGGCGATGAGTGCGAGGATGACCGAAGGGTCCATTGGGTGTCTCCTGAGGGTCAGGCGGCTGCGTAGCCGGGGATGACGAACGTGGTGCCGGTCTCGTCCTGCACCTTGAAATACTTGGACGGGGTGGCGGGCAGGGCGGCAGCGGCACCCGCGGCCCCGACGGTGGTCTGCATGAGACCCGCGACGCCCCAGCGATATCCACCGTTGGACTGGAAGACGTTGTTGAGTTGCAGCGCAGTGCCGTTGCGAGACAGTGACGGGCCAGTCGACATGCCCGCGCCATCCGACCAGGTGAGTGCCCCGTTCGCGGTGAAGCGGGACCGGTAGTTGGCGATGTCCGTGCCGTCAGCGGTCAACTTGTTCAAGAAGGTGATGTCGCCAGCGCTGGTGCGGTTCACGAACAGACCAGAGCCGGTCAGGTTGATCGGTGCGTTCCAGTTGATGGCGCCGTTCTGGGCCGAGATGCTGCCCCAGGACGTGTAGACGCCGGCGGGCTGGCCGGTCGCTTCGAGCAGTTTGGTCGTCGAGGCAGGCGTGTTCACGGACGACCTCAGCACCATGAGTGGCGCGGCATCGGCAGCGTAGGCTTCCAGGCTCACGACCGGGGCCAGGTTGGAGTTCTGCTGGCCCTGCATCCCGTAGGCGGTGGCGCTCGTGATGCTCGACTGCTGGTTCAGCGTGATGCCGATGCCGGTCTTCTTGTTCGCGAGCAGGATGCCGCGGCCGAGGCCGTCGTCCAGGCCGATGGCGATCGCGTAGGCGTTGGCCGTGGTGTTCGCACCCATCGTCAGGTGGAACAGGTACTTGCTGGCCGAGTTGTGTCGCCAGTCGAACAGGCCGTCGGTGGTGTCCCCGAGGTCGCGCACGACGACCTGGCGGGAGTCGGTGCTCGCCGTGCTTCGAGAGAGCACGCCGGTCGACAGGTTGGGCTTGGCGGCCAGGGCTGAGGTGACGCGGCCATCGACAGCGGTACGCACATCGCCAGGAGTGGACACGGCCGCCACAGTCTGGGCAGAAAGGGCAGAGTTGGTCGCGGACTCCGGGTCGCCGATGTAGCCAGCCACTCCCGCGTCAGTGCCACCCGGTGCGACGGGCAGCGGGCCGAGGTCGGTCTCGCTGTCGTCGACGTGCACCGCGATCAAGTGGTCGACACCGGAGACGGTCCGCACGACGACGTTGGCGACCGTGCTGTTGACGGCTGCGAGCATGGTTGTGATGGCGGTGTTCAGCTTGCCGCCCCACTCGTTGCGGTCGGCGCCGACGTCGGGGAGGTTGAGCTCGATCTCGGCCATGCGGAGGACTCCTAGAGGTCGGTGCCGTCAGACCACGGCGGGTTCGGGGCCAGGTGGGGATAGCGGCGCGCCATGAACTGCTCGGGCGTCTCGTTGTGGCGCGCGACGAGGAACGTGATGACGGCGCGGACCAGGGCGGTCATGTCAGCGCCGAGAGGACCGACCAGACGATCAGGACGATCGCTAGCCAGCCGAGCAGGATCAGCGCGGCCGGCGTGGGGCAGGGCATGTCACTGCTCGCGGTTCTTCGGCGACCCGTAGACGACGCCGCCGGTCGCAGCGAGCGCGACGACACCAGCGCCGATGGCGATGACGACCTCGGCGCGCGTGAGGTCGCCGTCGGCCATCGCGCCACCAACCGCGGCGAGGAACGCGAGCACGCCGCCGGAGACCGCAGCCCAGACAGCTTTGGAGTAGTAGCCGAGGTTGAACATGACGTCGTCGAACTTGGACATGGTGTCTCCTGTGGTCAACCCGAGTAGCCGAGGTCGGCCCAGCGGGTGAGGTGGTCGAGTACCTGGGGGTTGAGGACGCGGGTGCCGGACTGCGCGACCGGGCGGGTGCGGTAGACGAGGACCATGTCCGACGTCGGCCCCTTGACCGGCTTGGTGTCGAACGGCCGGTACGTCTTGAGCTCGGGGTTCAGCGCCCGGAACGCGACCTCGTGGGCGTCGAAGAACCCAAGGCGGGCGGCCGCGTCGGCGAGGACGCCGTCGTAGTCGTTGGTGTCGACGTAGAGGACGACTCGCGTCCACGGGATCTTCCAGCGGCCGGCGATCGCACCGTCGGTGGGCACTCGGAGGGCGTCGACCTGGGCGAAGAGCGACCGGAACTCGTTCAGCCGTGCCGACGCGCCCGCTGCCGTCTGCGCGTGCTGAAGCTGCGCGGTGACGATCAGGACGGCGTTGGAGTCCTTGCCGTCGGGTGAGCAGGCGACCCAGGCTCCGTGCTTGGGGTCGCCGTCGATGCCGCCGGTCAGGGTCAGCTTGCCGTGGCCGTAGCGGGTGACGTGGTCGGCGATGGCGAGGTGGCGGCCGTTGGTCATCTTGTCGGTGACCATGTCCATGCCGATGCTGGCGAGGGCCTTGGAGACCTGGGCGCGCTTGCCGTTGGGGACCTCGAGGAGGGCCTGGACGTCGGGCTTGGTGGCGTCGATGTCGGCGATGATCGCGGGCAGGCGGTCGTCCCAGGTCTTCGCGCCGTGGTCGTTGAAGCCGCCGAGGTTGTCGCCGCGGAGCCGGAACCAGCGGCGGGGTTCGGTCTTCGGGCGGGCGGGAGGCTTCGGGGCCGGCGGGGTGCTGGGCTTGCGTGCGGCCTGGCGCTTCTTGGCCCACTCGATGCCGGCCTCCCAGGAGCGCAGGGAACGGGGGCTGGGGCCGTCGTCGCGTCCACCGCGGCCCGCGTAGCCGAGGCCGTTGTATCCGGCGGCCAGAGCGGCGATCTGGTAGCGCGCGGGGCCGTTGTGGGGGCAGCCGTTCAGCACGCCGTGCGCGTGAGGCTGGAAGCCCTGTGCGCGGGTGCGGTGCCAGGTCGCGGCGCCCATCTCGCGGGCGACCTTGATGGTGGTGTCGTCGCGCTGCCAGATGTCGAACGCGCCGCCCTTGGAGTGCGTGCCGGCCGATGCCGATGCGCCGCCGATGAGCTGGGCGACGTCGATGTTGTGCTTGATGACGCCGAGGTCGAGGAGTTCCTGCTCGAAGACGGGCAGCCACTTCACGAGGCAGGAGCACGCGTTCCAGCGGCGGCCGGTGCGGTCGGTGTACGTGGGCATGACGCCTCCTGGGCAGGATGAAGCGCCCCGGTTGATGGCCGGGGTGTGGGTGTTTCTGGCACTTACGGGACGTGCCGCCACTTGTGACGGTTCACGATGTAACCGACCATCGTGGCGGTGACTCCGTACTCATCCGCCAGGGCTTTGCGGGTTTCTCCCTCGGCTACCCGGCGGCGGATGTCGATGACTGCGGCAGTGGTGAGCTTCGCCGCGTGATTCTGCTCTCCACGCTTCTGGCGTCCACGCTCAACAACGTCGCGCATGTTCGTGGATTGATCGCCGGCATAGAGGTGAGCGGGGTTCACGCACGCTTTGACATCGCACGTGTGGCAGACCATTCCGCCATCGGCGGATGGCGGCAGCCACCCATTGTGAAGGAAGTACGAGTATCGATGCGCGAGAACGATGTTGTCCGGACCAGCGAAACGGCCATGGCCACCCGCATCGATGTAGCCCTGCCAAAGCCAGCACTCGCCCGGCCCTCGCTTGTCGACTTTCGCCCAAAACCGCTCGGGTGCGGGGATCGTCTTCGCGTTTGGGTTGTGGCGCTTACTGCATCCACACGTCGGGCACTTACGATTGGCCATTAGCGGCCACCTCTCATCCAGGTGCGTCCGTAAGGCCCCGGTTGAGGTGTTCCACCACCTCGGCTGGGGCCGCTTCAATCAAGGGTAACGCTTCGTTCGGACGATACTTAGGTCTCCGCTTACGGCGTGGGCTCGGGCGTCGGGTCGGGCTCAAGCGGCGACGGCTCGTCGCACATGCCGGCGACGCGGATAGTCGAGTCGTCGGTGAACGTGAAGACGCCGGTCGTGCCGTCGCAGGCGATCGAGCGGACGCGTGGCGCGTCCTTGCCCGCGGCCCCGTCCTTGCCGTTCGCGCCGGGCGCTCCGTCCGAGCCGTCGGCGCCGTTGCAGGAGCCGCCGCACGCCTCGAGCAGCGCGCCCCCGATCTGCTCGCGGACGGCCTCCTCGATCTGGTCGGCCACGACGTCGTCGATCGCCGCAGCGACCGCACGCCCGATCTGCGCCAGCGTCGGACCCGGGCCACGCGGGCCGGGGATCGGCACCAGCTCGGTGCGGGTCTGCGGCGTGGGCGCGTCCTGGATCGCGGCCTTCGTCTTCTCCGCGGCCGCGCAGATCGCGGCGTTCGTGTCGTCGTCGGGCTTGGACTCCCGGCACGCGGCGCGCACCCGGTC
>CAZOIX010000150.1:0-7764 GCA_964579685.1 uncultured Mycobacterium sp. | reverse complement strand
CGTCGGCCACGTCTTCGACCTTGGTGATGGGCTGGCCGGTGATCTTCTCGATCAGGGCGCCGAGCAGGATGAAGTTGATATCGGAGTAGCGAAACACCTCACCCGGCGCCGACACCAGCGGGTTGGTCAGTGCGCGGTGAAAGCCGTCCGCCCTGTTCGGGTGCTCCAGCCCCCACGGATCGCCGAGGTTGACGTCTCCCGGTTCCCCGGAGGTGTGCGTCAGCAGCATGCGCACCGTCACCCGGGCCCGCGCAGGATCCTGGTCCGGATTGAACTCCGGGAGGTATTGCTGCACGGGGTCGTCAAAAGCGACCTTGCCCTGTTCGTGCAGCTGCATGACGGCCGTCGCCGTGGCCAGGGGTTTCGTCAACGACGCGATGTCGAAGATGGTGTCCTCGGTCATCGGCTCGGCCGGCGCGGGTGATCCGTTGAGCCCCGGTTCGCCTGCGAGCTTGCGCTCGCCGTACGCGCGGTGGAAAACGACCTCACCCGCGTGGCCGACCACCACCACCGCGCCCGGCAGTTCGTGTGCTGCGATCGCGTCGTTGATGAGTGTCGAGACCGCAGGCATGTCGGGCGTCGGCGGTGCGATGGGCACGGGCGGCGACGACGGGGGAGCCGCGACGGGCGGCTGCGGAGCCGACGGGGCCACGGAGACGTTCGGCGGCGTTTCCTGGTTGTGCGAGCAGGCCGTAACGAGCACGACCACCGAAGCGGCGACCGCAAGGTGTATGCGAGCCACCGTGGCGATCATTCGGTCGAGTCTAAGTCGCGCCCGGTGTGGTGACTGTCCTAGGGCGCGACCGCCATCGCTTCGTGTTCCCTCACCTCCGCGGCCGCCCGCTCGCCCGAACGCACCGCCCCGTCGATGAATCCGTACATGACCGCCGAGCTTTCCGTTCCCGCCCAATGGATCCGGCCGCACGGCTCGCGAAGGGACGGACCGAATTCGGTCAGCACACCCGGCGGTGCGTGGGCGATCATCCCGCCGCCGGAGTAGCGCTCGATGGTCCAGTTCTGCTCGACGTAGTCCGTCAGTGTGCGCGCCTTGTCGCCGAACCTGTCGGCGACGGCGTCGATCACGCCTTTCCTGCGCTCGTCCGCCCCGAGCTTGGTCATCATCCGTGCTTCCGGCCCCTCGGTGATGACGCACAGAACGGCGGGTGACGCGGTGTCGGTGCTGGCGTCGATCGTCAGGTTGGCCATCGATCCCGGGGCGAACGACTGGCCCGACAGGCCATCGGCGCGCCACCACGGCTCGTCGTAGATCAGCGCGATCTTGTACACCGCGCCCGACGGCATCCGCTGCTGCAGGAACGACCGGTCCATTCCCAGCATCGGCTCGTAGGTGATCTGGCTGGCGATGCTCACGGGGACCGCCACGACGGCCCGCCGCGCACGCACCACCATGTCGTCGGATCGAACGGTGACACCGTCGGCGTCCTGCGCGATGCTGCGCACCGGCTGCGACAGGTGGATCGCGTCACCGAGTTCACCGCAGATCGCCCGATGAATCGCGCCCATCCCGCCGACCACCCGTGCGTCCTCGGCGGCGTCCTTGACCCCGAGCACGAAGCTGGGGCCACCGGCGGACGCCATCTGATACAGCACGAACAGCAGCGAAATCTCCGATGCCGCAGAGGTATACAGCCCCGCGACCGCGTGTTCGAGCAGTTGGCGCGCCGGCTTCGACAGCGTGTTGCGGTCCAGCCACTCCGCCCAGGTGATCTGGTCCCACTTCTTGGCCTTCGGCGCATCCCATGGCGCCTCGGGGTTGATCGCCTTGCACATCTGCGTCAGCTCGAGGAAGACCGTGCCGATGTTGGCCACCGCCCACGGGCTCATCGACAACGGGATCGTGCCCTTGTAGCGATACTTCTTGCCGCCGATGTACATCATCGCGTCGCCGTCGGTGTACTGCTGGTAGCTGCCGATGCCGAACTCCTTCATGAGCCCGTAGATCGCGTCCTGGCCCGGCCCGATCCACGCGCCGCCCCGATCGATCCACACCCCGTCGTCACGCGTCTCGGTCCACGTGCGGCCGCCGACGCGGTCGCGCGCCTCCAGCAGCGCCACCGAGTGACCCGCCTGCTTCAGGCGCAGTGCCGCGGTGAGCCCGCCGAACCCGGCACCCACCACGCAGAAATCAACGTCCATGACATACCCCTGTCCCGACTATTAGACGTGCGTCTAACAGTGTTAGGGATACGCCCACTTGCCATCGGTGTCAATAGGGCATTGCGCAGGAACCCGCCAGTCGCTGACCAGCGCCTTAACGCGAAGCGCGGCCAGTGGTTGCGTGTGCAGTAACTAGGGGACCGGCGTTACGGCGAGACCCGGCGCCGCGACGCCTGGCACCAGCCCGGGCACGGCCCCCGGGGGCGCTGGGGCCGGTGCGGGAGGCGGCGGTGGGTTGATGATGCGCAGGATGTCCGGCTTCATCTGCTGCAACTGCGCGCCCCAGTAGCCCCAGCTGTGGGTGCCGTTGGGCGGGAAGTTGAACACCGCGTTGCGCCCACCCGCGGCCTGGTAGCGCTGCTGGAACTCCTTGTTGGTGGCCAGCGTGATGTTCTCCAGATAGGCCGCGCTGAACTGGGTTCCGAAACCTCCGCCGCCGGCATCGAGGTCGGACGACGCACCGTTGCCGCAGTAGATCCACAGCGCGGTGCGGTTGGCCACCAGCCGATTGATGTTCAGCATCGGATCGTTGCGCTGCCACGCCGGATTGTTCGGCGGCCCCCACATGTCGGCAGCCTTGTATCCGCCGGCGTCCATCATCGCGAAGCCGATCAGCGTCGGCCACATCCCCTTCGACGGGTTCAGGTATCCCGACAGCGACGCGGCGAAGAAGAACTGCTGTGGATGCCAGGCGGCCAACGTCAACGCCGCACCCCCCGACATCGACAGTCCCACAACGGCATTTCCCCGAGGGTCCTGCTGTCTGTTGGTCATCAGCCAGGTCGGCAGCTCGTTGGTCAGAAACGTCTCCCACTTGTAGGTGACCGTTCCGTTGAAGCCGCTGGCCGGCGCATACCAGTCGCTGTAGAAGCTCGACTGCCCGCCGACGGGCATCACCACCGACACCCCCGACTCGTAGAACCATTCGAACGCCGCGGTGTTGATGTCCCAGCCGTTGAAATCCTCCTGGGCGCGAAGACCGTCGAGCAGATACACCGAATGTGGTCCGCCGCCCTGGAACTGGACCTTGATGTCACGGCCCATCGACGGTGACGGCACCATCAGCGTCTCGACGGGTAGGCCCTCCCGTGAATACGCCGATGCCTGCGGCGCCGGGCTCACCGTCGTCAACGCGGTGGCCACCAGCACCGTGACGGCCACCAGTACCCCGACGCGACGTCCCCGATTTGCGACTCCACCTGCCACGCCGCGAAATTAACAGCGCCGCCGCACCGATCCGTGCTCCCGCGCGGGGCAGTGATCACCTTGTTATAGAGCGCTCAGCCGGTCGAAATGCTGCGTGCCACCGCGCCGTAGCGCTCGATGCGCTCCGGATCGGCCAGCGCGTTGTACAGCACGATGCGTGTCGCGTTGTCCTGGTACTTCGCGACGAGCGCGTCGGCCAGGCCGTCCCACGTCGACTCGGTGGCGAAGGTCGCGATGTGCTCGTCGCTGATCTGCGCGGCCATGCCCGCGAAGTCGCCGGCCTTCTGCTTCTCGCGGATGCGCGCCGTCGTCCCCTCGAAGCCGGCCTCGTCCCAGATGAACGCGTAGTTGGGGGTGCTGCCGTAGAAGCTCATACTCGCCCGTACCAGCTCGCGTTCGCGCGCCCGCTCCTCGTCGCTATCGCCGACGATCGTCATCACCGGCACGATCACGGCGATATCGGATGTCAATCGGCCCGACTTCGCCGCCCCCTCAGCCACTTTCGGCGCCACATGGCGGGCGATGTAGCCGGGTTCGCCCAGCGGATGCACGTGGACGCCGTCGGCGACCTCCCCGGCCATCCGCAGCATCCACGGATTGACGGCCGCGATGTCGACCTTCGGGTCCGGCGCGTCGATCGGGCCTGCGCTCCACTGCGGACTGATGAAGTCGAGATCATAGAACTCGCCGTGGTGATCGAGTGTGCCCGTGCGGAACGCTGCGAAGCACGCCTTGACCGCGAGCACGTAGTCGCGCAGTCGCGGCCCGGGATGTTCGAAGTCGGCGCCGTAACGCCGCACCACGTGCGTGCGCACCTGCGTGCCGAGTCCGAGCCGGAACCCGCCGCCGGTGGCCTCCTGCAGCTCCCACGCCGCCGCCGCCGTGACGAAGGGACTGCGCGGAAACGCCACCGCGACACCGGTCGCCAGGTCGAGGCCGGGCGCGGTCTGCGATGCCACCGCCGCATTGAGATAGGCCGTCCGGCCGGTCTCGGTGAACAACAGTCCGGAGAACCCCGCCGCCTCCGCACGCCGGGCGAGCTCCCCGATCGTGTGCAACGGCTGCGGCGTCGTCATCGCGTCGACGTACACAGTCGAACCCTATGGTGTTCACGGTCCCGACTCTCGGCGATTTTCTATATTTCGCTTTCTGGCCAGGGCTTTTGCGGTATCTCTTAGTCATCCAATTCGCCATGGGAGGGGAAGTACATTGAGTGCCAAGGGACTAGCAAAATTGGCGGCCGCCACAGCGGTCGCCGCCAGTGTCGCGCTCGGGACGGCTGGGGTCGCGTCGGCGACCGACAGCATCCACGCGTTCGGTGTCGAGCAGACGATCAACGACGTCGCCTCCGGCGGCCCGCTGATCGGCTACACGGTCACCGGGCTTCAGCCGAGCACCGACACCATTCCCTACCCGGTCGCCGGTCGCCTGTACGAGGCGATGCTGACGGTGAACGCGTTCGGAAACTGGGCCAATCCGGTGATTCCACGCTTCAATGCCCGCGCGGAGAACGGCCAGGGATACCAGGCCATCTCCAACGTGTTCATCCCGCAGGCCATCCAGGGCAACGCGGTACCACCGAACGGCTCGTCGAGCGGCAAGCTGTACTTCGACGTGGTCGGCGTCGATCCGAATAGCGTCACCTACAACGACGGCGTTCGCGACATCCTCGCCTGGGTGCCCTGAGTTTTTTGGCGCCGAGTGTGAATCTGGCGACGAATCTGGTGTCGTGTCGTCGTCAGATTCACACTCGCGAGACGCCTAGGCTTGCCGTATGGAACTACTACGTCACGTAGTTGTGCTGCTGCACATCGTCGGCTTCGCGGTCACCTTCGGAGCCTGGGCTGCCGAGGCGGCGGCCAAGCGGTTCCGCTTCACCCGCATCATGGACTACGGTCTGCTGCTCTCGCTGCTCACCGGGCTGGCGCTGGCCGCGCCGTGGCCGGCGGGTGTCGAGCTGAACTATCCGAAGATCGGCGTCAAGCTCGTCATCCTCGTGGTGATCGGCGGGGTGCTCGGCATGGGCAGCGCGCGGCAGAAGCGCACCGGCGACCCGGTTGACCGTTCACTGTTCGCGACGGTCGGCGTGCTGTCCTTCGGTGCGGCTGCCATCGCCGTGCTGTGGTGAGCGCCTAGCCGACGTTGACGAACGGGCTCATCGCGTCGCGCGCGAACTGGACGACATTCACCGACGGATTCCCATCGGGATAGCTCACTGTCGCAAGCACATTGGCGCCGGCGTCGGCGAAATTCCCGTCGGCACGGTCTTGATGCGTCGACGAGGTCACCAGGATGATGCCCGTCGTGCCCGCGTCCTTCGCCAGCGGTACGGAGAATTGCGCGTTCTGGACCGTGCTGTTCGCCCTGTCCTCCACGATGATCCGGTTGTCCGGAAATCCGAGAAGCAACAGCATCTTGCGCATCTGTCCGGCCTCGGTGTTGCCGTTGCGGGGATTGCCGCCCGTCACGATCACGGGTGACTGGGGGAAGAACTGCGCGACCGTCAGCCCGACGAGCACCCGACGGCGCAGGATCGTGCGCATCGTGCCGTTGTCGTTGAGGCCATAGCCCAGGATGACGATCGCCGGTTTGGTGAAGTCCTTCGCGGCCGCGGCGGGCTGAGCCTGCGCCACCGTCGGCGACACCTCACCCGCCAGAGCGGCGCCGACCAGCAGCACTGCGCCCACCGCGGCCTTCCACGAACGTCGCACGCGCACTCCCCGCAGCGGTTGGGATCGATGAGGTTGATGTTGCTGCAGGTGTCATCGTGGCGCAGGTTGAGAGTGTTACGGGCCCCGACCCTGCGATTTGTGTGCGTTCACGTGCCGTGGGCGCAGTGCGGTGGGCGCACGCGAACGCACACAAATCACAAGTGCGCGACCAGGGCGTCGGTCACCTCGACCGTCGACGCGCTACCGCCTAGATCGCCGGTGCGGGTCTCCGGCTTCGCCAGCGTCGCCTCCATCGCCGCCAACACCTCACCTGCCGCCCCGGAGTGCCCGAGGTGATCGAGCATCAACGCCGCCGACCAGACCGCGCCGATCGGGTTGGCGATGCCGCGGCCCGCGATGTCGGGCGCCGAACCGTGCACCGGTTCGAACATCGACGGGTACTCCTTCGTCGGGTCCAGATTGCCCGATGGCGCGATCCCGATGGACCCCGCGACGGCCGCAGCGAGATCAGAGAGAATGTCGCCGAACAGGTTTGACCCCACCACGACGTCGAATCGGCCGGGCTGAAGCACGAACTTGGCCGCCAGCGCGTCGATGTGCTCGCTGTCCATCCGCACGTCCGGGAACAGCGCCGCCCGCTCGGCGACCACCTCGTCCCAGAAGGGCAACGTGTGCACGATCCCGTTCGATTTCGTCGCCGACGTGACATACCCGCTGCGCGACCGCGCGAGCTCGAAGGCGTAGTCGGCGATTCGGCTCACCCCGACCCGGGTGAACACCGACTCCTGGACGGCCATCTCGTCCGGGAAGCCGCGGTTGAGCCGTCCGCCGACCTCGCTGTACTCACCCTCGACGTTCTCCCGCACCACCACGAAGTCGACGTAGCCCGGCGCGCGCAGCGGGCTCTGGACGCCGTCGAACACCTTGATCGGGCGCAGGTTGACGTACTGGCGAAACGCCCGCCGGATCGGGATCAGCAGGCCCCACAGCGATACGTGGTCGGGCACCCCCGGCCAGCCGACCGCACCCAACAGGATCGCGTCGAAACCGCGCAGGGTCTCGATGCCGTCGTCGGGCATCATCGCACCGGTCTGGGTGTAGCGTTCGCACGACCAGTCGAAATCCGTGTAGGACAATTCGATTCCGTGCTTGGCCGTCACCGCGTCGAGTACCGCGCGCGCCGACGTGATGACTTCCGGCCCGATCCCGTCACCCGGGATCACGGCGATGGACTGGGTTCCCGGTTCGGCCGGGGGCGCGGTCATCCGCCCAGCCCGAGCAGGCCGATCATCACGGGCAGCAGGATGATGATCAGAATCGCGCCGGCGATGTCGAACGTGATGCCGGAACGGATCATCGTCGTAATCTTCACCACGCCCGAACCGTAGACGATCGCGTTCTGCGGTGTCGACACCGGCAGCATGAAGCCGAACGACGCGGCGAAGGTGGCGGCCAGCGCCGGCACGAACGGGTTGACGCCTGCGGCCACCGCGACCGGGATGATGATCGGCACCACCACTGCCGCCGACGCGGTGTTACTCGTCGTCTCGGACACGATGATCGCCAGGATCACCGCGAAGATGGTGATCGGCACGATGCTCGACAGGCCCAGCGCGTCGTTGACCGAGGTGCCGATGGTCTCGGCGAGACCGGTATCCGCGATCAACGAGCCGAAGATGATGCCGCAGCCGAAGAGGATGATGGTGCC
>CAZOIX010000149.1:0-7765 GCA_964579685.1 uncultured Mycobacterium sp. | reverse complement strand
TGCAGCGCCGCCGCGCCGAGCGCGACACCGGCGATGGCACCTTCGAACCCGTCGACGAATTGACCAGCGGGGCGCAGTCGTGGGTGACGTGGGACGAGGCGGTGGAGCGCGAACTGACCTTCGGTCCCTTCGATCTCACCGCACTGGCGCAGCCGCGCACCACGAAAATAGAGGTAGCTGCGGGCCGTGAATCCGAGAACGTCGACGGCGGACGGCTGATCCGCACCAGATCCCAGATCCGGGCCGACCTGACGATCGCCGTCGAGCGTGATGCCGCCGACCTTCACCGGAGCAGCCTGTCGATTCGCAACACCGGCGCGCCGGTGACCGACAGGGACGCGGCGATCGCCACATCGTTGATCGGCGCGCATGTCATCGCCGAAGTGGTTGGTGGAGAGTTCCTCTCGCTCCTGGAGCCGCCGGAATCCGCGAGGGGCGCGGTGACACAGCTTCGCCAGCACCGCTGCTTCCCGGTGCTCGCCGGGCGACCGGGCGAACATGACCTGCTGCTGGTTTCGCCGATCATTCTCTACGACCATCCCGAGATCGCCGAACAGAGCCAGGGCGCGCTGTACGACTCGACCGAGATCGACGAGATCCTCACGCTTCGTGTGATGACGATGACCGACGAGGAGAAGGCCGCGGCCAGGGCCACCGACCCGCTGGCAGCGGCGATCATCGAGCGGTGCGATTCGATGTCGCCGGAGGCCATGCAGCAGTTGCACGGCGTCCTGCGTGACCCCCACGCAGCGGGTCTGGTTCCGGAGATCCCGGAGGGTGTCGACTGGTGGGATCCGGTAGCCGACACCGCGGTCCGTCCCGACGTCGACGCGGTGCTGGTGAATGGCGTGCGGGTGGCAGCGGGCAGCAGAGTCCGCCTGCGACCGATGCGCCGCGCCGACGCGCAGGACATCTTCTTCACCGGCCGAAGCGCCCGCGTCACCTCTGTCCACGAAGACGTCGACGGCCAGCAGTACGTGGGCGTCATCGTGGAGGACGACCCAGATTTCGAGATGCCCGAGTCGTACGGCCGATACCTTTACTTCACGCCGGACGAGGTCGAGCCGATCGAGGCAACAGTAGTCAGCCCAGATAGGAGTTCATGATGGATGTAGTTGGTTGGATAGCAACCGGTGTCGTTGCCGTCGTGGTGATCGGCGGGGTGGTGGTCGGTCTCCGCTCCATCCCGGACGTGCGGCGGTACATGAAGATACGCAACATGTAGCCGAAGTTCGCCGACTGTATGACAGCTCGCATCCTGGTCGCCGGAATCGGCAACATCTTCCTCGGAGACGATGGCTTCGGACCCGAGGTGATGCGTCATGTCACAGAGCGGCCGCTCGGGGCCGATGTGCGTGCGGTGGACTACGGAATCGGGGGCATGCATCTCGCCTATGACCTCCTCGAGGATTGGCGCGCACTGATTCTCGTCGATGCGCTGCCCAATCGTGGAGCACCGGGGACACTTCACACTTTCGAAGCCGACCACGACACGCTCTCCTCGACGGCCGGTCTCGAGGCGCACAGCATGGATCCGGCGGCCGTGTTCGCCACCCTCACAGCACTGGGCGGTACAGCTCCGAAGACGATCGTCGTCGGTTGCGAAGTCGAGAACACCGAGGAGGGCATGGATCTGTCGGATCCGGTCTCCGCGGCGGTGCCGCGGGCGGTGGCCGCGATCCACGAAGTCCTGGTCGACCTCGGCGCCGGCGTGCCTGCGCCCGCGGAGGGCTGAGCAGATGTGTCTGGGAATCCCGGGGCAGGTCGTCAGGATGCTGGAGGGCTATGGCGACCAGTTGGCCCTGGTGAACGTCGCGGGCGAAGATCGCAAGGTGAACGTCGGCATGCTGCCCGAGGAGACGTTCGACGCCGGCGACTGGGTGATCATCCACATGGGGTTCGTGGTCGAGAAGACCGATGCAGCAGGAGCCGACGCGGCGATGGCCGGCCTGGAGATGATGGGCAGGGGCCTCGACGCGGGGGAAGACCCTGAGGCGTTTCCATGACCGGCAGGCGCAGGCTTCGGATCTGCGTGCGCGGCGTCGTACAGGGGGTGGGGTTCCGGCCGTTCGTCTACGCGCGCGCGGCAGCATGTGGCCTGTCGGGATCCGTGCGCAATGACAGTGCGGGCGCCGTGATCGAGGTGGAGGGCGACGCCGGCAAGATCGCGGAATTTCTCACCCACCTGCGCGACCGACCACCGCCACTGGCCGTTGTCGAATCGATCGAGACTCACGATGTCGCGGCTGTCGGCGGCACCGGATTCACCATCGCGGACACATCACGATCGGCCGGGGGCCGAACGCTGGCCTCCCCCGACGTCGCCATGTGTGTCGAATGTGCTGCAGAACAGCGTGATCCGACCAACAGACGGTACCGGCACGCGTTCGTCAACTGCACAAATTGCGGCCCGCGGTTCACCATCATCGCCTCACTCCCGTACGACCGCGCATCGACGACCATGGCGCAGTTCACGATGTGCGCGGCCTGTGCAGCCGAATACAACGACCCCGGCGATCGGCGGTTCCACGCCCAACCTGTGTGCTGTCCGCGGTGCGGGCCCACACTGCGATACCGGGACCGCGACGGCCGGTCGACCGCATCCGAGGACGCGGTGCAGCGGACGCGGCAACTGCTGAGCGACGGCGGCATCGTCGCTGTCAAGGGTATCGGCGGCTACCACCTCGCGTGCGATGCCGCCAATCAGCGTGCAGTGACAGAGCTTCGCACCAGAAAACGGCGAGGCGACAAGCCGTTCGCGGTGATGGTGTCAGACCTGGCGGCCGCGCGCCGGATCGCCGAGATCGACGACGTCGCTGCCCAGCTGCTGTGTGGTGCTCAGCGACCGATCGTCCTGGTGCCGCGCGCCGAGGGTGCCGCGCTCGCCGACGCGGTGGCCCCGCACAATCCCGACCTCGGTGTGATGCTGGCCTATACGCCTCTGCATGCGCTGCTGTTCGGCTTCCCTGGCGACGAACCCGGCCCGACAGCGCTGGTGATGACATCGGGAAACCTCGGCGGAGAGCCGATCTGCTTTACCGACAGCGATGCGCTGCAGCGACTTTCGCCGCTTGCCGACGCCTGGCTGATGCACGACCGGGAGATCCTGATCCCGTGCGATGACTCCGTGGTGAGGGTGGCGTGCCACGACGAATTGCCGATCAGGCGCTCGCGCGGATACGCACCGCTGCCCGTCGCGCTGCCCCTGACGCTGCCACCCACCCTGGCCGTCGGCGCCGACCTGAAGAACACCCTGGCGATCGCCGACGGAAAGTACGCGTGGCTCAGCCAGCACATCGGCGACATGGACGACCTGTCGACGTTGTCGGCATTCGACTCGGCGCGGCAGCACCTGCAGGTACTGACCGGGGTCGAACCGGAAATACTCGTCGCCGACGCCCATCCGATGTATCGCTCGACCGCCTGGGCGCACCGAAACGCTGCAGGGCGGCCGGTCAGGACGGTGCAGCACCATCACGCCCATATCGCCTCGGTCATGGCCGAGCACGGTCTGGACGGATCGCGGCCCGTCCTCGGATTCGCCTTCGACGGAACCGGCTACGGGCCCGACAACGCCGTGTGGGGTGGTGAGGTCCTGCTCGCCGACTACAAGGGCTACCGACGTCTTTCCCACCTCAAGTACGTGCCGTTGCCGGGCGGGGACATCAGCGTCCTGCGGCCGTACCGGATGGCATTGGCGCACATGTGGGCCTGCGGGCTGACCTGGGACCAGGACGTGGCGCCCGTGCGGGCATGCCCAGAAGATGAGCAACGCGTGCTGGCCCACCAGCTCGAGACGGGTCTGGGGTGCGCTCCGACGTCCAGCATGGGACGGCTTTTCGACACCGTCGCATCGTTGGTCGATGTGCGACAGGTTGTGGCGTACGAGGCGCAGGCGGCCATCGAGATGGAAGGGATATCCCGCGACGCCGCCGGTGGCACAGCCACGTATCAATTCTCCATCGACCTCGCCCACACGCCGGCTGTCATCGATCCGGCACCTGTCATCGCCGCGGTCATCGCCGACACCCGCTCGGGGGTGGCCGCAGGAGTTGTCGGGGCGCGGTTCCACCGGGCAGTGGCTGATCTGATCGTTCGACTGGCCACCACCCTGGTGACAGATGCGCCGACCGTCGCGTTGTCGGGCGGAGTGTTTCAGAATGCATTCCTGCTACGCCTGGCTCTGTCCGGTTTACGGGAGAAGGGGTTCGACGTGATCACTCACCGTTCGGTGCCGCCGAACGACGGCGGGATCGCGTTGGGCCAGTTGATGGTGGGAAATTCGTCATGAGGAAGGGAGGCCGCTGATGTGCTTGGCGGTACCGGGGAGAATTGTCAGCATCGAGGACCGTGACGGCACGTTGATGTCCGTCGTCGATTTCGGCGGAATCAAGAAGGATGTCTGCCTCGAATACATACCCGACGCGGAAGTCGGCCAATACGTCGTCGTCCATGTGGGTTTCGCGCTTCAGAGGCTCGATGAGGAATCAGCGATGCGGACGCTCGCCGAGTTCGAACGCCTCGGCGTGTTGTCAGAAGAGTTCGCCGACGGTTTCGAGATGGCCGCCAAGCAGGCCGGCATCGACAACCCGGAGGAACCGACCGCGACCAACGGAGCCGAGGTGACGTCGTGAAGTATCTGGATGAGTTCAGCGATCCCCAGCTCGCTCGGCGCCTCGTCGACGAGATCAAGGCCGCTACCAGCCGGCGGTGGGCGATCATGGAAGTGTGTGGTGGACAAACACATTCGATCATCCGACATGGCATCGACCAGCTTCTGCCCGACACCATCGAGATGATCCACGGCCCCGGATGCCCTGTGTGTGTGACTCCGTTGGAGATCATCGACAAGGCGCTGGAGATCGCGTCGCGTCCGGATGTGATCTTCTGCTCCTTCGGCGACATGCTGCGCGTTCCCGGGAGCGAAAAGGACCTGTTCGGCGTCAAGAGCCGGGGAGGCGATGTGCGGGTCGTGTACTCGCCACTGGACGCGTTGAAGATCGCCAAGGACAACCCCGCCAAGCAGGTGGTGTTCTTCGGAATCGGCTTCGAGACCACCGCGCCCGCCAATGCGATGACCGTCTATCAGGCCAAACGCCTTGGTATCGAGAACTTCTCCCTGCTGGTATCTCACGTTCTCGTACCGCCGGCGATCTCGGCGATCATGGAATCCCCGACCTGTCGGGTGCAGGCGTTCCTGGCAGCCGGTCACGTCTGCACGGTGATGGGAACCGACGAGTATCCGCCCCTGTGCGACAAGTACAACGTCCCGATCGTCGTGACGGGATTCGAGCCGCTGGACATCCTCGAAGGAATTCGCCGCACGGTGCTGCAGCTGGAATCGGGACGCCACGAGCTGGAGAACGCGTATCCGCGGGCCGTTCAGGCCGCGGGAAATTCCGCGGCCAAGGCCATGCTTCTCGACGTCTTCGAGGTAACCGACCGCGCGTGGCGCGGCATCGGGATGATCCCGAGCAGCGGTTGGCGGCTCTCGCACGCGTACCGCCACTACGACGCGGAGTATCGATTCGCCGTCACCGACATCCACACCGGGGAATCGGAGGTGTGCCGGTCAGGCGAAGTCCTGCAAGGCCTGATCAAGCCACACCAGTGTGAGGCATTCGGGACGCTGTGCACCCCGCGCAATCCCCTGGGCGCCACGATGGTCTCGTCGGAGGGCGCATGCGCCGCCTATTACCTCTACCGGCGACTGGAGGTATCGAATGCCTGAAACTCCTGCAGATCTCGGCGCCACCATCGACATGGAAGCCTGGGTCTGCCCGGCGCCGCTGCGGAATTCGCCGAACATCGTGATGGGACATGGTGGCGGCGGGGCGATGTCGGCCGAACTCATCGAGCACCTGTTCCTGCCCGCGTTCGGACCGGCGGCCGATGCGGGAATGAGCGATTCCGCGGTGCTGCAGGTCGGCGATGTGCGGCTGGCATTCTCGACTGACTCCTTCGTCGTCAAACCGTTGGTCTTCCCGGGCGGCACGATCGGTGATCTCGCGGTGAACGGCACGGTCAACGATCTGGCGATGGCGGGTGCGCGGCCGGTGGTGCTGTCCACGGCGTTCATACTCGAAGAGGGCACCCCCCTCGATGAGCTCGCCCATGTCGCCCGGGCAGTGGGAACTGCGGCGATGGCGGCAGGCGTCAAGTTGGTGACAGGTGACACCAAGGTGGTCGATGCCGGCCACGGGGACGGCGTCTACATCAACACCGCAGGCATCGGCCTGGTGGACGAACGCGCCGACATCAGGCCACAACGGGCCACCGAGGGCGACGTCGTGATCGTCAGCGGCGACATCGGAACCCACGGTGTCGCGGTGATGAGTTGCCGTGAGGGACTCGAATTCGGCACCACCGTCGCGAGCGACACCGCACCGCTGCACGGGCTCGTCGCCGCGATGATCGACACCGGTGCCGACGTTCACGTCCTGCGCGATCCGACCAGAGGTGGGGTCGCAGCGAGCCTCAACGAGATCGCCAAAGCCGCGAGCGTCGGAATCTCGCTGGACGAAAAGGCATTCCCGATACCCGCCGAAGTCCGCGACGCCTGCGGACTACTGGGCCTGGATCCGCTCTACGTGGCCAACGAGGGCAAGCTGCTCGCGTTCGTCGCGCCCGCGGACGCCGATCGAGTACTGGCCGCCATGCAAGCGCATCCGCTCGGCGCGCACGCCACGGTGATCGGCCGCTGTGTCGCCGAGCACCCCGGGATGGTGTCCGCCAGGACCGCCCTTGGCGGCACCCGCGTCGTCGACCTGCCCATCGGTGAACAACTACCTCGGATCTGCTGAGATGAGCGGGCACCAGACCTTCGCCTGCTACGCCTTTCCCCCGAACGAACTGGGCTACTGCGGACCTGCCGACGTTGCCCACACCGAACTCGCCTCGCATGCGCGCGAATTCGACGGCGCATGGCCCTATCTGCAGGCGATCGCCGATGCCGCGGGGATTGCGGACCCGCTTGATGAAGACGTCGTGCGCAGCTACTGGGTCGGAGGGCCGTTGCTGGAGAAGGTCGATCACGCCGCGCTGTTGTCGCGCCTTCGTAGCGCCTTCGCCGGCCAGGTCACCGGACTCCTGGGCGACCTACCGGAGGAGGCACATGCACTGGCGCACCACAGTTTTCACGTCTTCGCCGTCTATCCGTGGATCCGGTTCCTCGATCGCGATCCGGCGACACCGCTGCGAGTCATGCAGGACTGCCGGATTCGCTGGGGCACCGTCGACGCCGTTGTGGGCGAGCGCGCCGAGATCGTTTGTCGTCCACTAATAGTCGACGCAGGACTGCTGGCGCTGGGAGAGCCACGTGCTGAAACGGTGCGGTGGAGCAAGCACGGCGAGTCGTTGGCCCCGCCACCGGCGCCTGGGGACACGGTGGCGGCGCACTGGGACTGGGTGTGCGGGACGCTGAGCGACGCGGACGCGGGCGCCCTGGCCGAGGCGACCCAGGTGACACTCGATCTGGTCAACGCGGCCAGAATCCGGGCCTGACGACGCGCGCGGACACCGAACGATCACCACTGGTCGCGTGGGACGTCGAAATCCGCGCACAATGCGCGCCAGACATCGCGCGGGTCGACCCCGTCCTCGATGGCCTGCGCGGGGGTGCGCCCCTCGAGCCCGGTCAGGACGTGGTCGACGAGCATCGACGATGCCCGCACCGTGCCGAACTGATCCTCGACGAGTTCGTGGAATTCCGTCAACCGCACGTCGCCCAACCTACGCCTCCGGCGCAACCGCCTCATGGCACACC
>CAZOIX010000148.1:0-7777 GCA_964579685.1 uncultured Mycobacterium sp. | reverse complement strand
TCCACGTACTGCTTCATCATCTCGTCCATCTCGCGGTGAGAGACCTGCTCACCCTTCTGGATGAACCCGATGCGCTGCATGGCCGCCTGCAGGTTCTCGTAGTCATCTTCGAGGGCGTAGCGCGTCGCCAGGCCGATGTCGATGGGGATACCGCCGGGCATCGGTGCGACCGCGCCGAAGTCGATGACGCCCATCTTGCCGTCGGGCAGCAGCATGAAGTTCCCGGGATGCGCATCGCCGTGCATCATCTCGAGGCGCTTGGGCGCGTCGTAGGTCAGCTCGAAAAGGCGGGTGCCCATCAGATCCCGCTGCTCGGTGGTGCCCTCGCGGATGATCACCGACATCGGGATGCCCTCGATCCACTCTTGGATCACCACCTTGGGCGCACTGGCGACGATGTGCGGCACGACGAAACGCGGATGTCCCTCATAGGCTTTTGCGAACGCGCGCTGATTGTCGGCCTCGAGCCGGTAGTCGAGTTCCATTTCGGTGCGTTCGATCAGCTCGTCGACCACACCCTGCACATCCGCGCCGGGGGATAGTTGACGGAGCACGCTGACCATCCGCTGCATGGTCTTCAGGTCGGCACGCAGTGCCTCGTCAGCGCCGGGATACTGAATCTTGACGGCGACTTCGCGACCGTCGGCCCATACCGCCTTGTGCACCTGGCCGATGCTGGCCGACGCGACCGCGGTGTCGTCGAAGGAGGTGAACCGTTCGCGCCACTTCGTGCCCAGCTGCTGGTCGAGCACCCGGTGCACCTTGGCCGCGGGCAGCGGCGGCGCCTCACGCTGAAGTTTGGTCAGCGCTTCGCGGTACGGCTTGCCGTACTGCTCGGGGATGGCGGCCTCCATGACCGACAGCGCCTGCCCGACCTTCATCGCGCCGCCCTTGAGCTCACCGAGAACGGTGAACAGTTGCTGGGCCGCCTTGTCCATCAACTCGGCGTTGACCTCGTCCTTGGACCGACCGGTCAGCCGTTTGCCGAAGCCGAGCGCCGCCCGCCCGGCCATCCCTGCCCCCAGGCCCGCGATCTTGGCATTGCGCGCGGCCCCACCCCGTTTGATCTCGCTCACCAGACCATCATCCACGACATTGCTGAACGTCCTGCAACGACTTGCCCACAAACGCCGTCAGCAGGTGCAACGCGGATGCCGCGACCAGCGGCGCGCCACGATCGACCCCACGTTGACGTCGAACTCCAGGGTCGTATCCAGGGTGGGCGGCGGCGCGGGGGAGCGGGTAGCGGCCGACTCCTCGCGGACGGCGCGTACGACGCGGTCGATCTGGTTGAGTGCCAGCGCCGCCGTTGCCAGCACCGTCGCGCGGTCGGCACTACCCACGGTGTTGCGCAGTTGGGCTGCCAACGCCGGCCACGCGGCGTCGCGGTCGCTGCGGTGCAGGTCGGCGCATCCCAGGCAGCTCGTCAGGCCGGGAAGGACCAATGGGCCGACGAGGCCGATGCCGTCGCGGACCCGCACCGGAAGATGCGGTACCCCGGCCGCGTGCAGGTCGCGCACCACCCGCGGGTCGGACACCAGGAAGTCGGTCAGGACCGCGAGGTCGGCCGGCGCACCGGCATGAGCACGGCTGCTCTGAGTGACCTGGGCACCCGAGCAGCGCAACGCTGCTGCGAGCAGATCCGACAGCGGGCCGCGCCCATGAATCCGAATGGCCGCCGCACGGGCGCGCCGGCGTGCCGTGTTCGTGACGACGCCGGCGTCGACGAGCGAGGCGACCAGGTCGACGATGACCTCGGCTGCCACCTCGTCGGCAAGCTCCTGCAGCTCGGACAGGGTGGCGCCCGATTGGAGGCGGCGCAGCAGCTGGGCGAGCGCCCTGGCGGTCAATCCCGTGGGTGGTCGGACAAGGAGCGCCCGCCGCGGGTCCCAGCCCGCCGGTACGGCGCCGTCGGGTCGCAGTAACACCGGCCGCGCCGGGTCGAGGACATATCGCCCCATGGGTGGAGTCTGACACGTTATCCGCCAGGCCGCGTCGAGTTATCCACAGGGCGCCGACTCAGCGGTCGGAATCGCCTGTGTCGGAATCCTTCTCGAGATCAGCAAGCGCCTGGTCGATACCGCTGGTGTCGCCGCCGATCATGCGATCGATGAACCCGGCCGGCTCGTCGAGATCGCCGGCACTGGGCAGCAGGTCGGGATGCTGCCACACGGCGTCGCGGGCATCGGCGCCGACGGCCTCGGTCAGCCGCTCCCACAACGCGGCGGCCTCGCGCATCTTGCGTGGCCGCAGTTCCAGACCGACGAGGGTGGCGAAGGTCTGTTCGGCAGGCCCGCCGGTCGCCCGTCGTCTGCGCAGCGTCTCCGACAGCGCTGACGTACCGGGAATCCGGTCGCCCAAGGCGGTGGTGACAACGGTTTGCACCCAACCCTCGATCAGCGCCAGCAGCGTCTCGAGCCGCTCGAGCGCGGCGGTCTGCTCGGGCGTCGCCTTCGGCTCGAAGATGCCCTGGTTCAGCAGTTGTTCCATCTGCGTCGGATCGGTCAACGCCGCGGGGTTGAACCCCTGCGCGAGCTCCTCGAGACCACTCATATCGATCTTCATGCCCTTGGCGAAGGCCTCGACGGCGTTGAGCAGCTGGCTGGACAGCCACGGCACGTGACTGAACAGGCGGTGGTGCGCGGCCTCGCGTGCCGCGAGGAAGGTGAGGACCTCGCTGCGGGGCTGTTCGAGCCCCTCGGTGAGCGACTCGACGGCGTCGGGCATCAGCGCCGCGACGCCCTTGGGACCCAGGGGCAGCCCGATATCGGTGGAGGTGAGCACCTCACGCGACAGCGTGCCCAGCGCCTGACCCAACTGGGAGCCGAAGGCCATGCCGCCCATCTGCGTCATCATCGACAGCAGCGGTCCGGCCATCGACTTGGCCTCCTCGGGCAGCGACGACGCCCACACCGTGGAGATCTGCTCGGCCACCGGATCGCACAGGCGTTTCCACGTCTCCAGCGTGTTGTCCACCCAGTCCTTGGGCGTCCACGCCACGGCCTTGGTGGTCCCCGCGGGCAGCGCCGTCACCCCGTCCAGCCAGGTCTCGGCCAGATGGACGGCGTCGGCGATCGCCGACGCGGTCTTCTCACCGACGGGCGCGACGAAGCCGATCGAGCTCGACGCGAGTTGGCGCGCGAGGTCGTAGTTCACCGGGCCCGACCGGCCGTCCGGCGCCATGTTCCCGGCGCCGCTGAACATCTCCCCGAGACGGCTGAAGATCTGCCCCAGCTGGGACATGTCGAACTGGGAGCCGCCAAGACCGAACGGATCCCCCGAGCCCGCTTCGGCCCCCGAATCGGGGTCCTTCTTGCGTTTGTCTCGCTCGGGGTCGTCCCCGGAGGAGAAGCCGAAAGGCAGGTCAGCCATGCCCTCAACGGTACTCACCGGTGCCCTGCCGTGTGACTTGGCACGTCACGCCGAGAGCGAAGTCCTGGCCAACCTCTACATTGGGCGGCGTGAACAGGCGCATTTTGACGTTGCTCGTCGCGCTCGTCCCGATCGTCGCCTTCGGAATCGTGCTGTCGGTGGCGACGGTGCCGTTCGTCGCGCTGGGGCCGGGACCGACGTTCGACACGCTCGGTGAGGTCGACGGCAAGGAGGTCGTCGACATCGAGGGGACCGAGGTCCACCCCACATCGGGGCACCTGAACATGACCACGGTGTCGCAGCGCGACGGGCTGACCCTCGGACAGGCGCTGACCTTGTGGATGTCGGGGCGTGAACAGCTGGTGCCGCGCGATCTGGTGTACCCGCCGGACAAGTCGAAGGACGAGGTCGACGAGGCCAACAACACCGACTTCCGCCGGTCCGAGGACAGCGCCGAATACGCCGCGCTGCTCTACCTGAAGTACCCGATGGCCGTCACGGTGAAGTCGGTCAACGACGACGGACCATCGGCGGGCAAGCTGCAGGACGGCGACGCCATCGACTACGTCGACGGAAAGCCGGTGGCCGACCTCGACGAGTTCCAGGCGGCGATCGGGGACACCAAGCCGGGTCAGCAGGTGGTCCTGGACTACCGCCGCAAGAACGGGGATCTGGGCAGCACCACCATCACGCTCGGTAAACACCCCGACCGTGATCAGGGCTACCTCGGGATCGGCGTGCTCGACGCACCGTGGGCGCCGTTCACCGTCGACTTCAATCTCGCCAACATCGGCGGACCGTCTGCGGGGCTGATGTTCAGCCTCGCGGTCGTCGACAAACTCACCACCGGTGACCTCAACGACGGCAAGTTCGTCGCAGGCACCGGAACCATCACCGGCGACGGCGAAGTGGGCCCGATCGGCGGTATCACCCACAAGATGGTGGCGGCGCGGGAGGCCGGGGCCACCATCTTCCTGGTGCCCGCCGATAACTGCGAGGAAGCCAAAACGGCCCACGAAGACGGCTTGGAGCTGGTCAGGGTCGAAAACCTCGATGGGGCTGTGGCTGCGCTGACCACGTTGTCCGCTGGTGGCGAACGGCCCCATTGCTAGGGCCTCTCCGGGGTCTAGCCGCTTTTCGCTTGCGTAGAGTTGGGGCCACGTCGGTGAAGACGTGTGGGAACGGTAAGAAACTGGAGTGGACGAGTGGGTATGCGGCCCGCGGCGAGAATGCCGAAGCTGACACGACGTAGCCGAATCCTGATCGCGGTGTCCGCGATATTCGTCTTGATCCTGCTGATCGGCCCACGCTTGATCGACACCTACGTCGACTGGCTCTGGTACGGCGAGCTCGGATACCGCTCGGTGTTCACCACGCAGCTGTTCACCCGCCTCGTGGTCTTCCTGGTCGCCGCGGTGCTGATCGACGCGATCGTGTTCGCCGGGCTGGCGCTGGCCTACCGCACCCGGCCTGTGTTCGTCCCGACCAACGGGCCCAACGATCCGGTCGCGCGGTACCGCACGGCAGTGATGTCGCGGCTGCGGCTCGTCGGCATCGGCGTCCCGGCGTTCATCGGGTTCCTCGCCGGGATTGTGGCGCAGAGCTATTGGACCCGGATCCAGTTGTTCCTGCACGGCGGCAGCTTCGGGATCCAGGATCCGCAGTTCGGAATGGACCTCGGGTTCTACGCGTTCGACCTGCCGTTCTACCGGCTGGTGCTCAGTTTCCTCTTCGTCGCCGTGTTCCTGGCATTCATCGCGAACCTGTTGGGCCACTACCTGTTCGGTGGTATCCGACTGTCGGGCCGCAGCGGCGCGCTGAGCCGTGCAGCGCGCATTCAGCTGATCACGCTCGTCGGCGTGCTCATCCTGCTCAAGGCCGTCGCGTACTGGCTGGACCGCTACGAACTGTTGAGTCACACCCGAGGCGGCAAGCCGTTCACCGGTGCCGGCTATACGGACATCAACGCGGTGTTGCCCGCGAAGCTGATCCTGATGGCGATCGCGGTCATCTGCGCGGCGGCGGTCTTTTCCGCGATCGTGTTGCGCGACTTGCGGATTCCTGTGATCGGTGTGGTGCTGCTCCTGTTGTCGTCGTTGGTGATCGGCGCCGGTTGGCCGTTGGTGGTCGAGCAGTTCAGCGTCAAGCCCAACGCGGCGCAGAAGGAAAGCGAATACATCAGCCGAAGTATCACGGCCACCCGGCAGGCCTATGGGTTGACCGATGAGACCGTGACCTACCGGGACTACAGCGGAGACGCTCAGGCCAGCGCTCAACAGGTGGCGGCCGACCGGGCGACGACGTCGAACATCCGCGTCCTCGACCCGACGATCGTCAGTCCGGCGTTCACCCAGTTCCAGCAGGGCAAGAACTTCTACTACTTTCCTGACCACCTCAACATGGACAGGTATCAGAGCCGCGACGGAAATCTTCGCGACTACGTCGTCGCCGCCCGTGAGTTGAACCCCGATCGATTGATCGACAACCAGCGTGACTGGATCAACCGGCACACCGTCTACACCCACGGTAACGGCTTCATCGCCTCACCGGCCAACACCGTTCGCGGCGTTGCCAACGACCCCACCCAGAACGGTGGCTACCCGGAATTCCTGGTGAACGCGGTCGGTCCCGACGGGATCATCAACCAGGGGCCTGCGACTCTCGACCAGCCGCGTATCTACTACGGCCCCGTGATCTCCAGCACCTCCGCCGACTACGCCATCGTCGGCGAGAACGGCGCCCCCCGGGAGTACGACTTCGAAACCAATACCGAGACGCGCAACTACACGTACACCGGCAGCGGCGGGGTGCGCGTAGGAAACTGGATGGCGCGCAGCGTGTTCGCCGCGAAATTCGCGGAGCGCAACTTCTTGTTCTCCAACGTGATCGGCGAGAACAGCAAGATCCTGTTCAACCGCGATCCGGCTGAGCGGGTGGAGGCGGCCGCGCCGTGGCTGACGACCGACACCAGCGTGTACCCCGCCATCGTGAACAAGAGGATGGTGTGGATCGTCGACGGCTACACCACCCTGGACAACTATCCGTATTCACAACTCACCACGCTGTCGACGGCGACCGCCGACTCGAATGAGGTCGCGATCAACAGGCTGGCGCCCGACAAGCAGGTGTCCTACATCCGCAACTCGGTCAAGGCGACCGTCGACGCCTACGACGGCACGGTGACCCTGTATGCGCAGGACGAGCAGGATCCGGTGCTGCAGGCGTGGATGAAGGTGTTCCCCAACACGGTGAAGCCCAAGAGCGACATCACCCCGGAACTCCAGGACCATCTGCGCTATCCCGAGGACCTGTTCAAGGTGCAACGTGACCTGCTGGCCAGGTACCACGTCAGCGATCCGATCACCTTCTTCTCGACGTCGGACTTCTGGGACGTCCCACTGGATCCCAACCCGACCGCGAGCAGCTACCAACCGCCGTACTACATCGTCGCCAAAAATCTTGCGGCCAACAACGATTCGGCGTCCTTCCAGCTCACCAGTGCGATGAACCGGTTCCGGCGCGACTTCCTGGCCGCCTACATCAGCGCCAGTTCGGACCCTGACACCTACGGCAAGCTCACCGTGCTGACGATCCCCGGTCAGGTCAACGGTCCGAAGTTGGCGTTCAACGCGATCAGTACCGACACCGCGGTGAGCCAGGATCTCGGTGTCATCGGTCGCGACAACCAGAACCGCATCCGGTGGGGCAACCTGCTCACGCTGCCGGTCGCCCAGGGTGGCCTGCTCTATGTCGCACCGGTGTACGCCTCGCCGGGCACCAGCGATGCGGCATCGACCTACCCGCGACTGATTCGCGTGGCGATGATGTACAACGACAAGGTCGGCTACGGCCCGACCGTGCGCGACGCCCTCATCGACCTGTTCGGACCTGGGGCGGACGCCACCGCCACCGGTCCCGCCGCGACGGGCTCGGTGAGCAATGGGCAACCGCAAGCCGCGCCGACTGGCGATGACGGACAGCCGCCAGCGTCGCCACCGCCGGGCAATCAGCGCGCCCCGCAGGTTCCCGAAGCGGCGGTGCCGCCGGGTGGTCCCGTGCAGCTGTCGCCAGCCAAAGCCGCAGCGCTGCAAGAGATCAACTCTGCCCTGGACGCTTTGCAGGGGGCCCAGACGGGCGGTGACTTCGGCGAGTTCGGCGAGGCCTTGCAGCGCCTCGACGACGCGGTGAAGAAATACCAGTCGACCCGCTAGCGGGGCCCTTCCTCCCTTTCGGCGCGAACGTGCGTGTCTGTAGCCGACACGCCGTCAGAAAACGCCACTCTGCGCACGGTCGCGGGCGGCTGAGCACTCGATTTGGAAGTGCGCCTGCGCCTTCGGTAACCTTGCGTTTACCCGACGCGGGGTGGAGCAGCTCGGTAGCTCGCTGGGCTCATAACCCAGAGGTC
>CAZOIX010000147.1:0-7818 GCA_964579685.1 uncultured Mycobacterium sp. | reverse complement strand
GGTCGCGCACCGCACGAGCCGCCAGTCCGAGGCGCTCGACCGACTGTGCCAGGGAGCCCGACCGATGCCGGTCTGCGGTCAGCGACCACAGCGTCGTCGGCGCCGTTGCCACCATCTCGACGTAGTCGCCGTCGCCGGTACTCGTTCCGGTGATCGAGCCGAGTGTGGTGAGCAACACCGGAACGCATTCACTGCCCGCAAGCTCGCGGCGGTAACGGAATTCGTGGTAGCGCTCGCGTGTCACGGTGAGCAGCCGGGCCATGTTCTCGGCCCGTTCTGCATAACGGCCCATCCAGAACAGATCGGACAACACACGCGGCGAACTGACCGCACCGGTTGGGCTGGAGGTGATGGCTGGCAGCTCCACCGCGGGGGCAGTGGGGATGCGCTCGGCCGTCACCCGCGTCGGCGTGCGCACCCAGACATCCTTGGCGGCAACGGTGTTCAGCTTGAAACCGGCGTGGCCTGGGGCGACAAGGTATCCCAGGCCACCGATCATCGGTGCGTATCCACTTCGTTGCGACACCGTGAACAGTCGCATGCCGACATTGGCCGCCGTCAGACCGCCCGGGTAGTAGTCGGTCGGAGCCGACGAGAACTGAGGCAACTCCTGGCCCACCCACTGCCACGGCGTGGCTTCGATGCGTACGCCGAGTTCCCTACGCTGCGCGGACGTCAGGGACGGCCCGACGATCATCTGCCCGCCTGTCACGGGGCGAATCAGGAGCGAGGTCAGGTTGCTCAGCAGGTGCGAACGTTCGGTGTTGATACCGCCCCAGTACATCGGCGCCGTGGGCAGCAGCGGTGTTTCGCCCAGCAGCCGTTCGGCGAGTTCAGGCAGAAAGCGAAGCAGCCCAGGACTTTCCAGGATGCCGCTGCCCAGCGTGTTGACGACGGTGACCGCGCCGCGCCGTAGCACCTCGACGAGCCCGACGACGCCCAGACGCGAATCTTTGCGCAGATCAAGCGGATCCGCGTAGGCGGCGTCCACTCGGCGCAACACCACGTCGACGCGCTTGAGCGTGCCCATCGATCGCATCCACAGCTTGCCGTCCCTGACCACGAGGTCCGCGCTCTCCACCAGGGGAAAGCCGAGCACGCTGGCCACGTAGGCCTGGTCGAAGGCCGTCTCGGAGTGGATACCGGGACTGAGCACCACCACCACCGGTTCCTCCGCGGACTCCGGTGCGGCGTCGATCAGCGCGAGGCGCAGCGCCTGCGCCCACGGCGAGACCGGGCTCGGTCCGATGCGCTCGTACAAGTCGGGGATCGCGTGCGCCACCACCCTGCGGTCGGCCAGCGCGTAACCCGCACCCGACGGCGCCTGCGTCCAGTCGGCATTGACCTGGAAGTTGCCATCAGGCGTACGGCTGACGTCGCAGCCGTGCATGAACAGCTGGTGCCGGCCGGGCACCACGATGCCGCGGGCCGCGCGGAGATAGCCGGGGTGGGCGAAGAGCAACTGCGGGGGCAGCACTCCGCTGCTCACCGACATGCGTGGACCGTAGAGATCGGCCAGCACCGCGTCGAGCAGCCTCGACCGTTGCAGCACACCGGCTTCCAGGATGCCCCAGTCGTCCGACGAGATGACCAACGGCAACGTGTCGAGGTGCCACGGGCCGGGCTCGGCTGCTCCGTTCCCGTTGGTGACGGCATCACCGTTGCGGTCCACCTGCACGTAGGTGATGCCGTCGTTGTCGACGAGGCTGCGCACCGCCGACCGGAGGTGGTTCAGTCCGATGCGCCCGCGTTCGCCGACACCCTCGGCGAACTCCTGCCAAGCGGGCCGGATATTGCCTGCGGCGTCGACGAATTCGTCGTATCCCGCGCCCACGCCGCCACGGACGTCGAACAGCGCCTGCTGGGCTCGCGTGATGCGATAGCGGGCCAGCAGGTTGTCGATGTCGTGTGGACTCTCCGCAGGTAGGACCATCACTGCAGAACGGTACGCACCCGGCGCAGATCCAAGATGCCCGGCGCGCCCACGTCAGTGGATTGGCGCGCCTGCTTTTCCCGGATGACCGACAAGTCGACCTTGCCGGGGGTGAAACCGGTGGTCTCGAAACGGCGGCCGCGTCTGGACTCGGCTTCTACGGCGTTGACGGGCGGATGGTCGTAGGACCGGCCGCCGGGGTGTGACACGTGGTATGTGCAGCCGCCGCGTGACATCCCGGTCGCGGTGTCCACCAGCTCGAAACGCAGCGGTCCGTCGACGGTGATCGTCGGATGCAGCGCGCTCGGCGGCTGCCAGGCCCGGAACCTCAGACCACCCACCTGCACATCGGGGTTGTCGGTGGCCAGAAGCGGCATGGGATAGCCGTTGGCGGTCACCACGTAGCGTTGGCGGTCGGCGCCGATCAGCCGCACCTGGATCCTCTCGACCGACGAATCGACATAGCGTGCCGTGCCACCCGCGGTTGACTCCTCCCCCAGCACATTCCACGGTTCGATCGCTCCGCGCAGCTCGATCTCCACGCCGTCGAACACCGCCGTCCCGATGCGTGGAAACCGGAACTCGGTGAACGGGTCGAGCCAGCTGGTATCGAAGTTGATGCCGTGCGCCCTCAGATCTGCGGCCACAGCCGCGATGTCGTGAATCAAGAAGTGCGGCAGAAGATACCGTCCGTGCAGATTCGCACCGTGGCGGATGAGCGGTGCGCGCAGCGGCTCGTCCCAGAACCACGCGACCAGAGACCGCACCAACAGCGACTGCACCATCGCCATCTGAAAGTGCGGCGGCATCTCGAATCCCCGCAGTTCCAGCAGCCCGAGTCGGCCCCGCGCACCGTCAGGGCTGTACAGCTTGTCGATGCAGAACTCCGCGCGGTGGGTGTTGCCGGTGATGTCGGTCAGCAGATGCCGCAACGCCCGGTCGATGATCCACGGTCTGGGCCCACCCGCGCCCGCCGACAGCCGGGCGATCTCGGCGAACGCGATCTCGACTTCGTACAGCGCCTCAGCGCGACCTTCGTCGACCCTCGGCGCCTGCGATGTCGTGCCGATGAAGCGCCCGGAGAACAGGTAGGACAGCGACGGGTGGCGCTGCCAGTACGTCAGCATCGATACCAGCAGGTCGGGACGGCGTAGCAACGGCGAATCGGCGGGCGTGATGCCGCCCAACGTGATGTGGTTGCCTCCGCCGGTGCCGCCGTGCGTACCGTCGACATCGAAAGATTCGGTTGACAGCCGGGCCAGCCTGGCCTCGTTGTACAGGGTCTCCAGCTGTTGTTTCTGCTCGGCGAAGCTGGCCGTGGGAGCCACGTTGACCTCGATGACCCCGGGATCGGGGGTGATGGTCGTCGAGGTGATTCGTGGATCGGGCGGGGGCCCATAGCCTTCGAGGACCACGGGGCAGGAGATCTTGGCCGCCGCGGCCTCCACTCGGTGGATGAGGTCGACAAAATGCTCGGCGTCATCGGTGGGCGGTAAGTAGACATAAAGAAGCCAAGCGCCACCCTTTTCCCGTCTGACCTCTGCCACGACCGCGGTGGTGGGTACGGCATCGGCGTCGACGATGTCCGCGTCGTCTGCGCCGGATTCGACGGGCAGCGACCCGCGACTCACCAGCGGGTCCATCGTGTGCGTCGGTTCCGGTGGCTGCCAGCTGATCGACTTCAGCGGCAGCCGCAGGCCCGCCGGCGAGTCGCCGTCGAGCAGCACGAGGCGGCCGCGCCGCATCCTCCAGTCGGCGCTCGCCCATCCTGAATCGTCCTCGGCACGATGCAACGGCAGCACGTACGCGGCGGGTTCGACGACGCTGTCCTCGAGCCGCTTGACCAACGCCGCGCGGGCCTCGGCGGTGTCGGCTTCCAGATCGTCTGTCGCATCAACGGGTTCGCCCTCCGGCAATCGCACCGACTCCGCGAGGCGGCTCAACGCATCCTCGTACGCGGGCCGAATCTGGGACGCGGGCAGTCCGAGTCCGTCCGCGAGCGCGCCGAGTAGCTGCAATCCGGCGTCGGGCGCCACCTCGATCGTCTCCGGCGTCGACGGCCACGGGTCAGCCAGCAGCGAGTCGTCGTGCCACATAGGCTCGCCGTCGGTGCGCCAGTACAGCCCGATCTGCCAGCGCGGCAACGGTTCTCCCGGATACCACTTGCCCTGGTTGCGATGGACCAGCCCCTGCGGGGCCCACACTTTTTTCAGCCGGCCGGCGAGCTGGGATGCCAGTCGGCGTTTGTGGGGCCCGTCGGCCTCGGTGGTCCACTCGGGGTCCACCTGATTGTCGATCGAGACGAACGTCGGCTCACCGCCCATCGTCAAGCGGACGTCACCTGAGACCAACCGCTCGTCCACACGGCCGCCGAGGTCACAGATGGCGCCCCAGGCCGCCTCGGTGTACGGGAGCGTGACCCGGGGGTCCTCGTGGATCCGCGTGACGATGTTGGTGAAGTCCAGTGTCGTCTCGCACGGCTCGGTGGCGCCGGTGATGGGTGCCGCGGACTCCGGGTGCGGCGTCGCCGACAGCGGGATGTGGCCTTCGCCCGCGAACAGTCCCGACGTCGGGTCGAGGCCTATCCAGCCGGCGCCGGGGATGTACACCTCGGCCCACGCGTGCAGGTCGGTGAAGTCGGCGGCCGGTCCCGACGGACCGTCAAGTGCCTCGACGTCGGAGGTCAGCTGGACGAGGTAGCCGGACACGAAGCGCGCCGCAAGCCCCATCTGCCGCAGCACCGACACCATCAGCCAGGCCGAGTCGCGGCATGAGCCGATACCGGTTCGCAAGGTGTGGTCGGGCGTCTGCACCCCGGGTTCCATCCGGAGGCTGTAGCCGACGTCGGCATTGATCGCACGGTTGAGGGCAACGAGGAAGTCGATGGTGCGGGTCCCCGGTGCGACGGAGAAGTTCGCCACCCAGGCCTGGGCCAGGTCGCCGGGCCCGGTTCCCTCACCGTTCTCGTCCACCGGGCGCAGGTAGGGCTTGAGGTCTTCTGCCAGCGACTTGGGGTAGGCGAAGCCGATCTGCTCGGCGTAGTCCTCGATGAAGAAGTCGAAGGGGTTGATCACCTTCATGTCGGCGATCAGGCCGACGGTGATGGTCAGGCTGCGCGCGCGGCTCGGGAACACCAGCCGGGCCAGGAAGTTGCCGAAGGCATCCTGCTGCCAGTTGATGAAGTGGTCGGCAGGCTCGACCACGAATGAGTAGGCCTCGATCGGCGTGCGTGAATGCGGTGCGGGGCGGAGCCGAACGACGTGCGGATGCACCTCCACCAGCCGGTCGAACGTGTAGCTGGTGCGATGCTCCAGCGCCACCTTGATGCCCATCGGACGATCCCATCACAACGTGAGTTGCCGCGCAGTTTGTGGGCTACTTCGTGTGGACTTTTCGATCGATCCACGGTCCGCGCGCTAGCGCCTGCCCACCCGCACGACAAGCTCATCCGGCGGTACCCGATGCCCCTTTTCGCAACGGATCTCCACGCTGGCCTCGGCCCCGCAGTCGGCATGCGCCAGGCGCAACGGCGAGCGGGTGGGCAGGTGGCGTCGCCCCCACTCGAACATCGCCCACACCACCGGCATGAAGTCGACACCCGCGGGGGTCAGCACGTACTCGTCGCGGCTGCGTTGCCCCGGCTCCTGGTACGGCCGGCGCTCGAGCAGGCCGGCCTCCACAAGTTCCGACAGGCGCGCGGCGGCCGCCGCCTTGGTCACACCGACGCGGCGCCAGAAGTCGTCGAAACGGGTGGTGCCGTAGTAGGCCTCGCGCATGATGAGCATCGCCGATTTGGTTCCCAGCAGCGCCATCGTCTTCTCGACCGGGCATTCGCCGACGGCCGACCAGGCATCGCGGTCGGCCAGCCGGCCCTGCAGCAGTGTCATGGAATTCACTCCCCTCCTGAGTTGTTCTAAGTATACCCAGGTGCTATAGCTGGGTATAGGAAGCATTACTCAGTGGCGAGTTCAGGAGGCTGAAATGGCTGGATATGCGGGCCGGGACGCGGTCATCGTCGGGGCGGTACGCACGCCGATCGGGAAGGGCAAGGCCAGCGGCGCACTGCATGACGTGCTGCCCGTCGATCTTCTGGCCCACAGCCTGACGGAGCTGGTCAACCGCACGGGCATCGACCCGGCACAGATCGACGACGTGATCACCGGCGCCGTCTCGCAGGTGGGCGATCAGGCCGTCAACATCGGGCGCAACGCCCTGCTTGCCGCGGGTTTCCCCGAGTCCGTGCCGGGCACCACCGTCGATCGCCAGTGCGGCAGTAGCCAGCAGGCGATCAGTTTCGCGGCACAGGGCGTGATCGCGGGCGCCTACGACATCGTCGTCGCCGGCGGCGTCGAGTCCATGTCGCGGGTTCCGATGGGGTCGAGTGTGCTTCCGGGCAGCGACCCGTTCGGCGCCATGGCGCAGCGCTATCCCGAGGGTCTGGTGCCGCAGGGCATCAGCGCCGAACTCATCGCGGCGAAGTGGGGCTTCTCGCGTCAACAGCTCGACGAGTTCTCCGCGGGCAGTCACGAAAAGGCCGCCCAGGCAACCAAAGAGGGCCGTTTCGACAACGAGCTGATTCCGATCGCGGGCCTGACCACCGACGAGATCATCCGCCCCGGCGCCACGGTGGACACACTGGCCGGCCTCAAGCCCGCGTTCTACACCCCCGCCTACGAGGCGCGGTTCCCCCAGATCAGGTGGGAGATCACACCCGGAAACTCCTCTCCGCTGTCCGACGGCAGCGCGGCGGTGCTGATCACCACGAGTGAGGTCGCCACGCGGCTGGGCCTGCGCCCGCTGGCCCGGATCCATACGACGACCGTGGTCGGTTCCGACCCGCTCTACATGCTGACCGGCGTCATCCCGGCCACCGAGAAGGTCTTGCTGAAGGCAGGTCTGACGCTGGCCGATATCGATCTGTTCGAGGTCAACGAGGCGTTCGCTCCGGTGGTGATGGCCTGGGCGCACGACGTCGGGGCCGACCTGTCGAAGACCAACGTCAACGGCGGCGCGATCGCGATCGGTCATCCTCTCGGTGCGTCGGGTGCGCGCATCATGACCACCCTTGTCAACGCGCTGGAGCAGCGTGGCGCCCGCTACGGGCTGCAGACGATGTGTGAGGGCGGCGGCATGGCCAACGCCACGATCATCGAACGTCTCTAGTCGGCGATTTCGGTGCGCAAACGTTCGCTCAGCGGTTGTTTGCGCACCGAAATCACACCCGGCGGAGCTCGAAGAGTGGGATGACCCGGCTGGTCTTGGATTGGTAGGCACCGAAATCCGGCGCAAGGGCCACGACCTTGGGATAGAACTCGTCCCGCTCGGCGGGGTCGAGTTCGTGGGCCGTGACGTCGTATGCGTCCGCCCCCACTTCGACATGCGCTCGCGAATTGGCCCGCAGATTGTGCACCCAATCGGGATTGGTGTCCGCGCCGGCCTTGGAGCCGACGATGATCACCTTGCCCTCGATGGTCAAGTACGCCAGGGGCGCCAATCGGGGCTGTCCCGACTTCGCGCCGGTGGTGGTGAGCAGCAGCAGGTCGGCCCCCTCGAACGGACCGCCGACCTTCCCGCCGTTGGCGCGGAATTCGGAGACAATGCTCTTGTTGAACGCCCTCATGGTCTCGGCGTCGGGTATCTCGGTCATGCCCGAACAAGCCCACCCGTGGCCGCATCTATTCCGGGTCCGCATAATCGTCAGCCATGCGGGTGATCGTCACAGGCGGCAACAGCGGGGTGGGCGCGGCGACGGCCATGGCGCTTGCCGCCCATGGCCACAGCGTCGTGATCGCCTGCCGGTCCGTCGACAAGGGTCGACGAGTCGCTGCCGACATGTCCGGCGATGTCGAGGTGCGGCCCCTCGACCTTGCCGACCTGGCCAGCGT
>CAZOIX010000146.1:0-7904 GCA_964579685.1 uncultured Mycobacterium sp. | reverse complement strand
TCGGCATCGGCGCGCCCGTCTGCACGCGCGCGGCCTGCTTCGGTTGCAGCCGGCTGGGGGTGCGGGCACCAGCCTCGATCGAGCCGATCACCGGCAGACTCACCTCGCCGTCAGAGCCCGCGCCGTCCTCGTCCGAGCCGTCGTCGTCACCGGTCCCCACGCCGAGCACGTCCACGCTGCGAACGGCATAGCCGTCGATGGCGGCCTGATCGAACCCCGGCAGCGGGCGTTCGGTGACCACCTCCTCGGCGCACATCAGGCCCTGCGCTTCGGCGATCGCCACCCGGACCGGTCGTGGGGCCACCGCGGCAGCCGCTACCCGAGCCTGCTGCTCCTCAACCGACCGCACAACACGCCTTTCTAGGTGTCAGGGCGATCGCCTCGGGTCAGCAATCGATCAGCCCCAAGCGCTCCACCAACCACCGCCGTAGCTCGGGTCCGTAGTCGTCGCGCTCCAACGCAAAGTCAACCGCAGCCTTGAGGTAGCCGCCGGGATTTCCGAGGTCGTGTCGAGAACCGCGATGAACGACGACGTGGACGGGATGGCCCTCGTTGATGAGCAGGGCGATCGCGTCGGTCAACTGGATCTCACCTCCCGCGCCACGCGGAACCCGCTTGAGCGCGCCGAAGATCGCGCGGTCCAGCACGTAGCGGCCGGCAGCGGCGTAGGGCGACGGGGCGTCGGAAGCCTTGGGCTTCTCGAACATGCCCTTGACCCGCATCACGTTCGGGTTGTTGGTGTCGGCGACCGGTTCGACATCGAAGACGCCGTACGCGCTGATCTCCTCGCCGGGCACCTCGATCGCGCACAACACCGAACCACCGCGCTTGGCACGGACTTTCGACATCGTCTCCAGCACACCGGTGGGCAGCACGAGGTCGTCGGGCAACAGCACCGCGATCGCGTCATCATCGTCTGTCAGCACGCTCTCCACGCAGCCGACGGCGTGGCCGAGCCCGAGCGGTTGCGCCTGGACCACCGACTCGACTTTGATCAGCGCCGTCGCCCGCCGCACCTTCTCCAGCATCACGTGCTTGCCGCGCGCTTCCAGCGTGCCCTCGAGGACGAGGTCCTCGACGAAGTGGGCGACCACTCCGTCCTTGCCCTCCGAGGTGATGATGACGAGCCGTTCGGCGCCGGCCTCCGCGGCCTCCGCGGCCACCAGCTCGATGCCAGGGGTGTCCACGACGGGCAGCAGTTCTTTGGGCACCGTCTTGGTGGCGGGCAGAAATCGCGTGCCCAAACCTGCGGCAGGGACAACCGCAGTACGCGGAATCGGTACCTCGGCCCGTGTCATCGTTCACACACTAGTGTCCTTAGGTCGGTTGAACCTCCCAAGGCCGGAGTTTGGAGGTGGTGCGGTGCAGCGGTCGAAAACCGAACTGCGCGCGCAGATACTGCAGGCCCGCCGCCGTGTGCCGCCGGAGGAGCGCAGGGTCGAGGCGCAGGCGCTCGCCCACCACGTTTCCGCGCTGGCCACCGACGCCCTCACGGTCTGCGCCCACGTGCCCGTCGGCTCCGAACCCGGCTCCATCGAGCTCATCGAATCACTGCATCGACGGGGCGCCCGGGTGCTGCTGCCGGTGGCCCGCAGTACCGCCGCAGGCGTCCCGCAACCGCTGCAGTGGGGCGAGTACCGCCCCGGCGAGCTGGTCGCGGCGCCGTACGGACTGCGCGAGCCCGCACCACCGTGGCTGGGCGCCGACGCGGTCGCCGAGGCGTCGGTGATCCTGGTACCCGCCCTGGCGGTCGATCGCGCCGGTGCCCGGCTGGGCCGCGGAGCGGGCTTCTATGACCGGTCCCTCGCCCTGGCCGATCCGACCGCCCGCCGCATCGGCGTCGTGCGCGACGACGAACTGGTCGACCGCCTGCCCGCCGAACCGCACGACGTCCGCATGACCCATGCACTGACCCCGCATGGCGGGCTCGTGGCGCTCGGTTAGTGACGTGAGTCCGCACGTCGAGATTGCATCCACGGCTGTTGTTGTCGAAACGACCACAGCCCTAGGTGCAATCTCGAGCAGAGGAACTCAGACGGCCGGCTCAGCACCAGGGTCGTCGGCTCGACCGGGCGCCACCTGGCTCGAGGGCAGCTGACGCCGCGACCGTGTGAACATGCGGCCGACCTTGTCCGGCAGTTCCTTCACATGTTCCCACGGAACAAACGCGAGATACAGGATGAGAATGGCCAGGCTGTGGAAGCCCACGCTGAGGGTCACCATGATCGACAGGTGCAGGAAGACTCCGGCGGCCAGAACCCAGGGTCGACACCGCCTGTTCCACACCAGAATCGCAATCGCGAGCTCGATCAATATCGTGCCCCACGTCGCCACATTGACCAGTATCGCGTTGGCCGTCAGCCACTCCGGCACAGAGAAAAGCGCCCAATTTCGCCACGCATAGGAGACCGCAGAGCCGTCCACCCATGTTGGGCCGGACAGCTTCGCTTGAACATTTACGAGGTAGATCAACGAAAGCTGAACCTGCATCAGTCGGATCGGCCACGTCGCGCGGGTCTGCGCCGACCAAAACGATCCGGTCCGTCGCCGCTGATCGAGGGACAGCGCTGCGCCGCAAGAGCACAGCGCCAAGATCATGACCTCGATGCTGACCAACGCATCCCCGCCGTTGAAGACCCAGCGGCTGCGCTGTAAGAACGACTGAATCAGGACGAAGACCACGACCGCGGCCAGCCTGCTGTGCCATCCGACGGTCAGCGCGATCGCCGCCAGCAGCAACACGACCCACCCGATCAGCAGTGCATTATCGCTTGTCCAGAATTCGAAGAAGCCCCATTCATAGGCCCAGTGGGTGGGCCGCGGAGCCACACCGTCCTCGCCGAAGAAGTCGTACAGGTCGGGCAGCAACGACAGGGCCCATGCCACCGCCACCGCACCGAACACCATCCTGACAAGACCCAGCGTGTAGGCGGGCTGAGGGGTGAACCAGAACCCACGCCAACCGTCGATGTACGCAGCGAATCGCGATCGTTGCGGGTGGTCGGACTCCGTCATTGCTGTCCTGTCAGGTCTTCCTGGTAAAGAGTCTTCGTGGCGATGGCGCCTTGACCGCCCTGGCCAGGCGGCGGCAAATTCTGCACACGCAGCACCATCTCGACGGCAACGGCACGTTCGGACGGCCCGGTGACCTCACGTGCGGCCCAACGCGCGATGTCCGCTCTTATCTCGGGCTTCTTCACCGCAAAGTTCAGCAGCCTCATCCAGTGCGCCGAGGCGAACCCGCCGATGGCGCGGTCATCTGCCCTGGGCGCCCACACGCGCACGACGCCATCCGCCATCGTGACGTGCACCTCGACGGTTTCGGTTCTCGTGGAGACAGTCGGCGCGAACAGCGCCCAAATCTGGTTGATATGCACCGCCGACCCAACCGGGCCCACGATCGGTGTGAGGGTGCGCTTGATCGGCGAATCAGGCAGGTTCCAGGCGACCCCGACACCCACCATCAGAATGACCAGCGCACTGATCACAACCTCGCCGAGTCGGGACTCCTCGAATCGCTGCTGCAGTGTTGAAAGCTGTCCGCCACGCAGACGGAGACTGCGCTTCTCGTCGTCACCGTCACGATCAGTCACTGCCCAACCTGTCATCCTGAGAGCGGAAAATCCGACAAAACAATAACGCAAGCACCGCATTGGCTCAGGCCGCGAATGCACGGGGGATGACCGGGAATGACGCGGCCCAGATAGCGGTTCTAGCACTTGAGCCGGTAGAGTGCTAAGAAGTTTGACGATCTCGGAGGTTTCCGTGCCCACGTATTCCTATGCGTGCACCGAATGCGACAACAGGTTCGACGAGGTGCAGTCGTTCAGCGACAACGCGCTGACCACATGCCCCAAGTGCAGTGGTCGCCTGCGCAAGCTGTTCGGCAACGTAGGCGTGGTGTTCAAGGGCAGCGGCTTCTACCGCAACGACAGCCGCGAGACGGCCAAGAGTTCGTCGTCCTCGTCGGCGTCGACAAACGGGTCATCGAGTGGCTCGGAGTCCTCGAAGTCCTCATCCGACAAATCCGACTCGACGTCGTCGAGCTCAGCGAGTTCGTCCAGCGATTCGAGCTCCAGCTCGACGAGTTCGGCCCCCGCCGCAGCGGCATCGAGCTAGTTATCCACAGGTACGGCGTCAGCCGCCGCCATCCTGGTTCTCTGCCGCCTAGGTTGGCGGTATGGGGGAATCGCTGGCTCCGTCGGCGTTGAGCCGGATCGCTGACCGCCTGCGTCCGGATTGGTCACGCACGGTGGCGGCCCGACGGCTGGCGGCCGGTGCTCTCGTCGTCCTGGCCGCTGTCGCCGCGCTCCGACCCGACCCAGCGCAGGCGCGCACTGACGTCGTCGTCGCCGCCAGAGATCTGGCGCCGGGGATCGAACTGAGCGCCGCCGACGTCCTTCTCGAAAACCGTACGGCCACAACGGTTCCCGATGGTTCGCAGCAAGACCTTACTGTGGTGGTCGGCGCGAGGCTGGCCGGTCCCGTCCGCCGCGGTGAGGTAGTCACCGATGTGCGGCTGCTGGGTCCGAGGCTGGCCGAGTCGGCGGCGGGACCCGATGCCCGCATCGTTCCGTTACACCTGGACGACACGGCGCTCATTGATCTGATCCGTCCCGGCGACGTGGTCGATGTGCTGGGTGCCGGAGCCGACGCGGGCGTGAATACCGACGTGACGCCCGAGGTCGTCGCAACCGATGCGGTCGTCGTTCTGGTGTCGCCGCAGCCGACAGGAGCGGGCGGTGGAGGCGACCGCGTGGTCCTGGTCGCCCTGCCGGCTCACGACGCCAACGTGGTGGCCGGGGCCGCGCTGGTGCAGGCCGTCACCCTCACCTTCCACTGACCGGTCAGGGGTGGGGTGCGGGTAACGGCGTGGTCGCCGGGATCGCCGGCGAGTCGTGCTCGATCGCGTCCAGCACCATGTCGGCCAGTTCCTCCGTCGTCGATCCAGGTTGCGTCGGCCCTGGCGGCGGTGGCGGAAGCGGTTGTGCGTAGGCCGAAGTCGTCGCGACCGCGGAAATGCCGATCAACACTCCTGCCACCACCGCGAGCAGCCACCGCATCGCAGTCCTCCCCAAATGTGTCTGGTGCGCAGCCGAACTGGCTGTTCCAGGCAAGCTAGCACCGGAGTCGACGTGTTGCAGTACCACCGGGACTAACGTCGGGTATCTGAGAGGTAGCCGGACTTTTAGGAAGGAATTTGCGCCATGTTGAAGGGCTTCAAGGAATTTCTCGCCCGAGGCAACATCGTCGACCTGTCGGTCGCGGTGGTCATCGGCACCGCGTTCACCGGTCTCGTCACCAAGTTCACCGACAGCATCATCCAACCGCTCATCAACCGGATCGGTGCGGGCGGCGATTCTGACTACGGCATCCTGCGGATCGGCATCGGTGGTGACCAGACGATCGATCTGAACATATTGCTCTCGGCTGCCATCAACTTCGTCCTCGTCGCCGCGGTGGTCTATTTCCTCGTCGTGGTGCCCTATAACCGGCTGCGGAAGAAGGGTGAAGTCGAGCAGGCACAAGACACCGAACTCTCGCTGCTCACCGAGATCCGCAACATCCTGGCGGATACGCCCGGGCGCGGCACCGACAGCGCGGAAAACACCAGCAACGACACGACCTGAACGACGCAAAAAGGGGTCCCCCAGAGATTCCGGGGGACCCCAATTTTGCTCGGGAGAGCGTTAGTTCATGTTCCAGGGCTCGCCGTAGGTGGTGACGCTGTCACCGGCCGACGAGATGAGCCGAGCGAACGGACGCAGTAACACGCCACCGGCGGCACCGGTCACGGTGCCGTGAGCGTTGGACACCGCGACACCGCCCTGCGGGCCTGCCACATCCACCGAGAACGTGGCGACTTCCTGGATGCCGGGTCCGTTACCGAGGTCCGCCGAGATCGACACACCGGGGAACAGGTTCGGCGTGATGACCGAGCCCAGCGGCGCGAAGCCCGCACCGACCAGGCCGGCCGTCGCTGCGCCCGCACTCAGGTCAGGGAAGATCGACGCGTCGTCGAGAAGAATGTTGGGGGTGGTGTAGCTGAAGTTGATGCCCACACCCAGCGACCACGGGAAGCCGATCTGGTAGCCCAGCTCCAGGGTGCCCTCGAAATCGTCGGCGCCGGGGCCGGCCACGATGTACTTGGCGCGACCGCTGTGGAACCACTCGCGAGTCAGCCGGTTGCGGTCCAACGGGAACACACCGTTGAGGAAGGTGTCCCACTGCTGGATGGTCAGTGTCCGATCTTGGCCGTCAACGAGGCTCAGCTCGTTGTCCAGCCCGGCGTGAGAGGTGCCAGTGCTCACGAACAGCGATGCGATGGCGGCAAGCATCGCGATCAGCACCCGACTGAATACCTTCATGTTCTCCCTAGCTATGTCGACAGCATCCCGACGGGGGTCCGCTGTGTTTTGTTGTTCGTGCCTGGCACTACTTGGCGTTCAGCGACGCGACACTCGAGCCATCTGTGAAGCAGATGAGAAACCTCACACGCTGCTCTTACGTCGTACTCATCGTTGACACGAGGAACATAACGGGCGGGCATCACCCCGGCAACGCGAGAATCGCAATCGGACCGCCCAGCGTTACCAGACCTGCCACTTTGCTCACTCGCGTAACGCGATCATGCCCTCGCTGCACCACCCAGAGGACGCCGCGCGCCGTACGCCTGCCGTCGGCCGCCAGCGACTGCGGCCGACGGCACCGCAAAGGATGCCGTCGTCGCCTATGCCGGCTGAACCCGCAGTTCACTCATGGTGTGGCGGCGTATTTTCCCGTAACCATCGCTCATGGTCGGAGTCGCCAGGAAACTCATCGTCGCGGTCGTCAATAGATTTCGGCTGCAGCGCATCCCCGAAAATTTTGTTAACTGCGTCTCGCGAACGCTCGGGCCGGTCCGCCATCGCCGCCCTCCACTGTGACGAAGATCACACTTCGTGCTGAAAGCTCTCAGCTTTGTCTTATATCTCCAGGCTCGACAGTTGTCCGATGATCTGGATGGCCAGCGGACTTAGGGTCGCCATACCGTCGCGCACCGCAGCGCGGGAGCCCGCAAGGTTGACGACCAGGGTGCTGCCCGAGATCCCGGCCAGGCCGCGCGAAACGCCCGCCTCGGCGATGCCGGCCGACAACCCCGACGCGCGCAGAGCCTCGGAGATGCCGAGTAGTTCACGGTCAAGCAGGTCGACGGTCGCCTCGGGGGTGACGTCACGCGGGGTGACTCCCGTCCCGCCGACCGACACCACCAGGTCGACGCCGCCGATCACCGCCGTGTTCAGCGCATTGCGTATCTCGACCTCGTCAGCCGAGACGACGACCACCCCGTCCACGACGAAACCCGTCTCACCGAGTAGTTCGGTGACCAACGGACCGCTGTGATCCTCCTCGTCACCGTGTGCGGTGCGGTCGTCCACGACCACGACCAGTGCCCTACCAACCAACTCCCCTGGCTGCTCCATGACGCCAACCGTATATCCAGCCCCGGACAGCGGCGCGGCCACTCTCAGGCTGGCCGGTCCGGCGCTCGGCGAGGCCCTCATTGCTGCGCCTTGCCGAGGGTGACCTCCACGGTCTGCGGCTTACCCGCCTGGTCGAGGTAGGTGAGGGTGAGTTTGTCCCCCGGTGCCCTTGACCGCACTGCCGCGACCAATGCATCGGCACTGTTGATCACCCTGTCGTCGACCTTGGTCACCACCACGCCGCTGGGCAGGCCCGCCGCGGCGGCGGCACCGCCACCGGTGACCTCGACGATTCGCGCCCCGTCGGTGGTCGCATCGTTACCGACCTGGACGCCCAGCGAGGCGTGCGAGGCGGTGCCGTTGTTGATCAGTTCGTCGGCGATCCGCTTGGCCTGATCGACCGGGATCGCGAAGCCCAGCCCGATCGACCCGCCCTGCGCC
>CAZOIX010000145.1:1392-7928 GCA_964579685.1 uncultured Mycobacterium sp. | reverse complement strand
GTGCGGTCATGACCACGGCCATCACCGACATCGCCGACGCCCGGGTCGGTGCGACGCTGGTACCCGTGGCTCCGGGGGAGATCACCCGGACCACGCTGGCCCTGTTCGCCGGTGCGTCAGGGGATCACAACCCCGTGCACATCGACACCGACGTCGCCCGCGCCGCGGTGGGGGGCGACGTCTTCGCCCACGGCATGCTGTCGATGGCCTACCTCGGCCGGGTGCTGACGAACTGGGTTGTCCCTGAGGCGATCCTGTCCTATGGCGTCCGGTTCGGTGCGATCACACCGGTGCACGCCGAACCCACTGCCACCGCCACTGTCAGCGCCATCGATACCGTCGACGGCGAGAAGCGGGCCACCCTCGATCTTCGCGTCACACTCGCCGACGGCACCGTCACCCTCACCGGGACGGCGGTCGTCGCTATCTGAAAGGTACTGGAATATGGGCAATCTGAACGACAAGGTCGCGATCGTCACAGGGTCGGGCCGCGGTATCGGCCAGCAGATCGCGATCAAGCTCGCCGACGAAGGGGCGTCGGTGGTGGTCAACGACCTCGACACCGAGCCGGCCAAGCAGACCGTCGCCGAGATCGAGCAGCGCGGCGGTCGGGCGGTCGCCTGCACCGGCAGCGTCACCGAGAACGGGTTCGCCGAGCGCTTCGTCGCCGCCGCCGTCGACAATTTCGCCGGACTGGACATCATCGTCAACAACGCCGGATACACCTGGGATTCGGTGGTGCAAAAGATGACCGACGAGCAGTGGCACGACATCATCGACCTGCACCTGACCGCGCCGTTCAAGATCCTGCGCGCCGCCCAACCGGTGATCGCCGGCCTGGTCAAGTCGGAAAAGGGCGCGGGCCAGCCGGTGCCCTGCCGCAAGGTGGTCAACATCTCGTCCATCGCGGGGGTGGGCGGCAACGCCGGACAGGTGAACTACTCGGCGGCCAAGGCAGGTGTCATCGGCCTGACCAAGACGCTGTCCAAGGAATGGGGACGCTACAACGTCACCGTCAACACGGTGGCGTTCGGCTTCATCAAGACCCGGCTCACCGAGGTCTCCGCCGATGAGGGGGGCACGATCGACGTCGCGGGCAAGCAGCTCAAGGTCGGCATCAATCCAGGATTGATGGCCGCGATGGAACAGATGATCCCGCTCGGGCGCGCAGGTAGCCCGGCAGAAGCCGCGGGCGCGGTCTATCTGCTGTGCACCCCGGAATCCGATTACGTCAGCGGTCAGACGTTGATCTGCGGCGGCGGGCTGGTTCTGTAGCCATGTCCGACGGGTTGCGGTCGCCGTGGGTCGACGACGAGATCGCCGACCTGCATCAGATGGCGACCAAGTTCTTCGAATCCGAAGCGGCGCCGCAGCGGGAGCACTGGGAACGTCAGAACCGGGTGGACCGTGAGTTCTGGCTGGCCGCAGGCCGGCAGGGGTTGCTGTGCGCGGCGATCCCCGAGGCGTACGGCGGGGGCGGTGGATCACTCGAACATGACTTCGCAATCTTCGACGCGCAGTTCCGGTGCAGTGAGACCGGATTCGGCAATCAGGTGCACAGCGGTGTGGTGGCGCACTACCTGCTGGCCTACGGCTCCGAGGAGCAGAAACGGCGCTGGCTGCCGAAGATGGCCAGCGGCGAATTCATCGGCGCCATTGCGATGTCGGAGCCCGGTGCCGGTTCCGATCTCAAGGCCGTGCGCACCACCGCGATCCGGCGCGGCGACCACTACGTCATCAACGGCGCCAAGACCTTCATCACCAATGGTGTCAACGCCGACGTGATCATCGTCGTGGCCAAGACGGCGCCGGACGCCGGGGCCAAGGGTATCTCGCTTCTGGTGCTGGAAACGCGTGCCGCCGAGGGGTTTCGCGTGGGCCGGGTGCTGGACAAGGTCGGGATGAAGGCCCAGGACACCGCGGAACTCTTCTTCGACGACGTCGCGATTCCGGTGGCCGACCGGCTCGGCGAGGAGAATGCGGGGTTCGGCTACCTGATGGCCCAGTTGGTGCACGAGCGGTTGATGATCGCCGTCTGCGGTGCGGCGGTGCTGGAACGTGCCGTCGCCGAAACGGTGGCATACACCAAGGCCCGCAGCGCGTTCGGGGCGCCGCTGTTCGCACTGCAGCACGTCCGCATGGAGCTCGCCGACTGCGCGACGATCGCCCGGGTGACGCGTACGTTCGTCGACGACTGCATTGCCCGGCACCTGGACGGGAACCTGGACGCCGCGGGCGCATCGATGGCCAAGACCTGGGTCACCGAGCGGCAATGCGACGTCGTGGACCGCTGCGTGCAGCTGTTCGGTGGCTACGGCTACATGCGCGAGTACCCGATCGCCCGGATGTACGCCGACTTACGCGTCCAACGCATCTACGGCGGCGCCAACGAGGTTCTCAAGGAGCTGGTGGCTCGCTCCCTGTGAGCCACTGTCTGCCAAGGAGATCAGATGTACATGACCCAATCCCTGCACCGGGCGCTGCAGCAGCGTGCAGGGGAGACGCTGACGAAATTCGGTGACCGGTGCCGAACGGTCACCGAGTCCGCGGAGCGCATCGCGAGGTTGGCCGGCGCGTTGCAGCAACTGGGCGTGCGCAGCGGTGATCGCGTCGCGTATCTCGGCGTCAACTCCGACACCTACCACGAGTACCTTCTCGCCACGCCGTGGGCGGATGCGGTGGTCAATCCCGTCAACACCCGTTGGAGTCCCGCCGAGGTGGCGTACTCGCTGGTCGACTCGGGCACCCGCGTCCTGCTCGTTGACGAGGTGTTCGCGGCCACGGTGCCGGCGATGCGCGCGGCGGGTGCCGATCTGTCGGCGGTGGTGTACTGCGGCGACGGCCCGGTCCCGGCGGGGCTTGTCGACTACGAAGAATTGGTGGCCGCGACCGAACCGACCGATGACCGGCGCCGCGGCGGCGACGACTTGTTCGGAGTCTTCTACACGGGTGGGACCACGGGCCACCCGAAGGGCGTGAAGATCAGCCACGACAACCTGCTACTGAGCATGATGGGCTGCCTGGCGACAGGTCATTTCCTCTCCCCGGCGGGCCGGCTGCTGCACGTGGCGCCGATGTTCCACATGGCCGACGTCGCCGCGTGGGTCGCAGGCAACCTGGTGGGCAGCACCCACGTGATCCTGCCCGGCTTTACCCCAGATGGGGTCGCGCGTGCGATCCTGTCCGATCACGTCACCGATCTGCTGATGGTACCCACCATGATTCAGCTCTTGCTGGATACCCCCGACGGCTCCGCGGGGGGCTTCTCGTCGGTCCGCCATGTCGTCTACGGGGCTTCTCCGATTTCGGATGCGGTGCTCCGACGCGCGCGAAAGGCCTTTCCCGCCGCGGCGTTCACCCAGGCGTATGGGATGACCGAACTTGCCCCGGCCGCCACGCTGCTGGGGCCGGCCGCGCACGACGACCCTCGCCTGACCCGGTCGGCGGGGCGCGCAGCGCCGCACACCGAGGTGCGCGTTGTCGACGACGACGACCACGACGTGCCGTGCGGGCAGGTGGGTGAGATCGCGGTGCGCGGGGACAACGTCATGCTCGGCTATTGGAACCGCGACGACGACACCGCCACGGCGCTGCGCAACGGCTGGATGCACACCGGCGACCTGGGGTACCTGGATGCCGATGGGTACCTGTTCGTCGTCGACCGGCTCAAGGACATGATCATCACCGGTGGCGAGAACGTCTATTCCGCCGAAGTGGAGAACGCCTTGGCCGCGCATCCCGCGGTCGCGGCGGTGGCCGTCATCGGCGTACCGGACGACCGGTGGGGCGAGCGCGTACATGCCGTGGTGGTGCTGCACCACCAGGCTGCGATCGCCGAGGACGAGTTGGGCGCCCACTGCCGATCGCTGATCGCGGGCTACAAGACGCCGCGCAGCTTCGAGTTCGTCGATGCGCTGCCCATCTCCGGCGCCGGAAAGGTTCTCAAACGCGAACTGCGCAAAGCGCATTGGACGGCAAATGACCGGCAGGTGTCCTAGCGCAGTGGTGCCGTAGAGTCCCCTGACATGAGTGCCCGGCTTACCTCCGCTTCGGGTCGGCCGAAGCGAGGAACCCGACCGCACAACCGTCGTGACCTCATCATCGAAGCCGCGACCGCCCTGTTCTCCGAGCGGGGCTATGCCAATGTGGCGATGAGCGACGTCGCCGAGGCTGTTGCCATCGGCCCGTCGGCGCTGTACCGGCACTTCGCAGGCAAGCGTGAACTGCTGTTCACCGTCATCGAGGATGCCCTGCGCGCCGTCGATGACGTGCTGAGGACATCCGATGCGGCCCGACCGCTGGCCGATGTGCTGGCCGACGCGACGCTGAGCCAGCGCCGGGTGGGCGTGCTATGGCGGCGTGAAGCACGTCAACTCGACGGTGCGGAGCAGGTCAAGCTCCGCAGGATCACCCGACGCATCAGCGACCGACTGACACAACGCATCCAGGCGCGGCGGGCCACGCTCAGCCGCGAGGAGGCGGCCCTGGTGACAAGGTGCGCGCTGGCGGTGGCCAACAGTGTGTCGTTTCACACTCGGGTGCTCCCCGAGCCGGAGCTGTCGCGGCTGTTGGCACAGCTGATCGAGGTGGCGTTGGTCGTGCCCGTCGACGCGGAGTCAGGACCCACGGGAAACCGGCGCGAGATCATCGTGGCCTCCCGGTCGCGGCGCGAGGCCATCCTCGCCTCGGCCACGTCGCTGTTCGCCCAACGTGGCTTCGCCGGGGTGAGCATCGATGACATCGGCGCCGCGGTCGGCATCGCCGGCCCCAGCGTCTACAACCACTACGCGAGCAAGTCCGAGAGCCTGTCGGCGGCGATGACCCGCGGGGCCGAATGGTTGCGCCTGGAGTTCGACGACGCCGTCGCCGGTGCCGACAGTGCCGCCGACGCGTTGCGCCGGATCGTGCACGGCTACCAGGAGTTTGCGTTCGACAACCCTCGCATCGTGGAGGTCTTGCTGTCAGAGGTGGGGCAGCTGCCACCGCCGGAAGGTCGGCGCGCCCGGCGCTCGCAGCACGCCTACATCGCGGACTGGGTCTCGCTGGCCCGGCAGGTCCGCCCGGACTGGTCGGACGCCGAGGCGCAGATCCGGGTGCAGGCCGCGCAGATGCTCATCAACGAAACGGTCGTGAGCGTACGCGCGGGTCAGCCCGACCCCCGGCCCGTGGTCGCCGTCGTCGCCGCCCAGCTGCTCGACGTCGCCGGCTAGGCTCCGGCGATCAGCGCGGCCCGGGCCAGGATCTCCTCGGCCTTCTTGACGTGCGCGGCGTCGACGAGCACACCGTCGACGCCGACGGCGCCCCGGCCTCTCGCCTCGGCCTCGCGGTATGCCGCGACATTCCGTTGCGCCAAGGCGATTTCGTCGGCGGTGGGCGAGAAGACCTCATTGGCGATGGGAACCTGGTCAGGGTGAATCGCCCACTTGCCGGTGTAGCCGAGCAGCGAGGCGCGGCGCGCATCGCGTTCGTATCCGGAGAGGTCCCGGTAGTCGGGATACGGAGCGTCGATCGCGTCGATACCCGCGATCCGGGCCGCCACGATGATCTTGTTGCGGGCGTAGGACCAGAACTCGCCGGGGTATTCGCCGAGCGGCACGAAGTTGGTGTCGACCCGTGCACCCTGCGACAACGAGAAGTCGCCGACGCCGAAGATCACCGTATCCACGCGCGGACTCGCCGACGCGATGGCCTCGGCGTTGGCCAGCGCTTCCACCTCTTCTATCAGCACCTCGAGCCGGATCTGCTTGTCCAGCTTCAGCTTTGCCTCGAGTTGCGTCAACAGTACGTCCGCCCACCAGACATCCCTGGCGGTAAACGCCTTCGGGAGGACGATCGTATCCAGGTTGGCGCCGGCCTTCGTCACCACCTCGATGATGTCGTCATGGCACCACGGCGTGTCGAGGCCGTTGATACGGACCGCCCGCACCGTCTGGCCCCAGTCGAGATCGTTGAGCGCCTCGATCACCTTGGCCCGCGAGGCCTCCTTCACGGCTGTCGGCGTCGCGTCCTCGAGATCGAGGAACACCAGGTCTGCGCCGCATGCGGCGGCCTTGGCGAACATGTGGTCGTTGCAGGCGGGGACGGCGAGCTCCGACCTACGGAGCAACTGGCTCATCGGTGTCTCCTCAGCGGTCAGAGCACACCGCGGGCGTGCAGCTCGGCAAGGTCAGAAGTGTTCATTCCCAACAGTTCTCCATAGACTTCGGCGTTGTGCTGACCGAGGCGCGGCCCGAGATGGCCGACGTCGCCGATCGCATCGGAGAACCTGGGGACAGGTGCCTGCACCGTCATCGGGCCGAGTTCGTCGTCCACCACGCCCACGAACACCTCGCGGTGCTTGAGCTGGTCGTCTGCGACGAGATCCTCGACGGTGTAGACGGGGGCGGCGGCGACTTCTTCGGCGTCGAGAATCTCCATCGCCTGGGCCAGGGTCTTGGTCGCCACCCATTCGGCGACGACCGCGTCGACCTCGCCCGCGCGTGCCAGCCGTCGTTGCGGATCGGAGAAGTCGGCGTCGGTCACGAGGTCCTCCCGCC